>CAYWMC010000206.1:0-4981 GCA_964459345.1 uncultured Klebsiella sp.
CACGAGACCCTCTGATCGAAGACTTTGCCCGCAATCCACGCGCGCTCGTAATGATGCTGGTGGGGCTCGTGCGCATGACGCTGTCGCTATGGTTGTTCACGCCGCAACGCCCCCCTGCTCCGCCGGCACCTGCACCAGCAGTGATGGAACAGGGCGCGCCGCCCACGCAAAACGTTTCTGCGCCGGAACTGCCGCTCGCGGCAGAGCCAGTCGGACCGACAGTTCCACCTGAGCTCTCTGCGGACGCCGCTCCGCCAGTGCCCTCGGCGCTACCTGAGACAGAAGAAGCTCTTGAAACTGACAACATCCTTGAGGCTGAAGAAGCTCTTGAGACTGCGGCGCCCATCGAGCCTCTTGCTGACGCAGAACCGGCTCAGGGATTGCCGCCAGCGCCAGACCCGGCCCTGCCCGCCGGCACTCCGCCGGACGATGCGTTGCCTGCACTCACCCTGCCGCCCACCGCCACGCGCTACATCGCCATCATCATCGACGACATTGGCTATGTGGACACCCTGGGAGCCCGGGCAGTTGCGCTGCCGGACGATGTGACCTTTGCCGTCCTGCCCCACACCCCTTTTGGCGCGGAACTGGCGGAAGCGGCCCACCGCAATGGCAAGGAAGTGATGCTGCACGCCCCCATGAGCAACCTGGCCAACATGCCATTGGGGCCTGGAGGCCTGACGCCTGCTCTGAGCAAGGAAGAGTTCGTAAGCACGCTGTCTCTGGCACTGGACGCAGTGCCCTATCTGAAGGGCATCAACAATCACATGGGCAGCGAACTGACCGCGCAGGAAGGACCGATGCACTGGGTGATGGAAACCCTGCAGGGCCGTGATCTGTATTTCGTCGACAGCTACACGACAGCCAGCAGTGTGGCGGGACGCATCGCCCGCGAAGAGAACATCCCCACGCTGACGCGCAATGTGTTTCTCGACAATGTGCAGACTCAGGAAGATATCGACCGTGAATTCCAGCGTCTGCTGCAGGTGGCCCGCGACAAGGGCTTTGCCACTGGCATCGGCCATCCCTACGAGGCTACTCTGGAGTATCTGGAGAAAGCGATTCCGACGCTGACGCAGCTCAATATTGAACTGGTGCCGGTGTCGGAGATGATACGTCTGCAGCAGGGCGCTACAGACGCATTGTGATGCCCTTGTCGGCCATGTAGCGCTTGGCTTCTGGAATGCTGTATTCACCAAAATGGAAGATGCTGGCGGCAAGCACTGCATCGGCATGGCCGGTGAGCACGCCGTCCACCAGGTCCTGCAGGTTGCCCACACCGCCCGAGGCGATGATTGGCACTGAGACACTGTCACTCACCGCTCTGTTCAGAGCCAGATCGAAACCACTCTTGGTGCCGTCCCTGTCCATGCTGGTCAGCAGAATCTCGCCAGCACCGTAACTGACCATGCGTTTTGCCCATTCCACGGCATCGATGCCCGTGGCCTTGCGGCCTCCATGGGTGAATATCTCCCAGCGCCCGGGCTCACCGGGCAGACTGACTTTCTTCGCATCCATGGCCACGACGATACACTGCGAGCCGAAGCGCTCGGCGGCGTCGCGCACGAAATCGGGATTGAACACAGCGGCGGTGTTGATGGAGACCTTGTCGGCACCGGCATTGAGCATCGTGCGGATGTCATCCAGCGTGCGGATACCGCCGCCGACCGTCAGCGGAATGAACACCTGCCCGGCAATCGCTTCGACAGTGTGCACAGTGGTTTCGCGCCCTTCATGGCTGGCGGTGATGTCGAGAAAGGTGATCTCGTCAGCACCGGCATCGCTGTAGCGTTTCGAAATTTCCACCGGGTCACCGGCATCGCGGATATCCAGAAATTTCACGCCTTTCACGACGCGGCCCTTGTCGCAGTCCAGACAGGGAATGATTCGTTTGGCCAGTGCCATTGCTTGCCTCGTTCCAGATTCCAGTGCCGCTTATGCGCGGGATGCTTCGTCGCAGTAGCGCTGCGCCGCTGCCAGATTCAATGCGCCTTCGTAAATCGCACGCCCGGTAATGGCGCCCATGATGCCGCCGCCGGATTGTGTCTTCGCCACGGCCTGCAGGGCATGGATGTCTTCAATCCGGCTGATGCCACCCGAGGCGATCACGGGAATTCTGGTCGCCTCTGCAAGGGCAACAGTGGCAGGTACGTTCACACCCTGCATCATGCCGTCGCGGGCGATATCGGTGTAGATGATGGCTTCCACGCCGAAGTCCGCGAAGCGACGTGCCAGCTCGATCACATTCACGTCTGTCACATTCGCCCATCCGTCGGTAGCCACCATGCCGTTGACCGCATCCAGCCCGACGATGATCTGGCCGGGAAACTCGTGACAGGCTTCAGCCACGAAACCAGGATCACGCACGGCCTTGGTACCGATAATCACCCAGGACACGCCGGCCGCCAGGTAGCGGGCGATGGTGCCCAGATCGCGAATGCCGCCGCCGATCTGCAGAGGCAGAGACGGGTAATGACGGGCGATGGCCTGCACAACGCCGCCATTGACCGGCGTGCCGGCGAAGGCGCCATTCAAGTCCACCAGGTGCAGCCGACGCGCACCCTGCGACAACCAGTGTCCGGCCGTCTTGACCGGGTCATCGGAAAACACGGTGGAATCTTCCATGCGGCCCTGTTTCAGGCGTACGCACTGGCCGTCTTTCAAATCAATTGCGGGGATGATCAGCATAAGAAATTATCCAGTCCAGAATTCTGCTAGACGCCGTCCCACGCGAGGAAATTGCGCAGCAGCTGCAGACCGCCATGCTGACTCTTCTCGGGGTGGAATTGCACGGCGAAGATATTGCCTTTGTTCAGCGCTGCGGTGAATTCGACGCCATAACGGGCAAGCCCGGAGGCCTTCTCACCGGCTGCCAGCGTCACGTAGTAGCTGTGCACAAAATAGAAACGCGTGTTGTCCTCGATGCCTTGCCAGAGCGGATGCTGATCGGTCTGCGTCACGCAGTTCCAGCCCATGTGCGGCACCTTGAGGGAATTGCCGTTTTCGTCACTGAGCCCACTGCAGGAGGCGTGCACGGGCGACCCGGCACCTGCATCGACATTGCCGAAGAAGCGCACCTGCCCTTTCACCATCCCGAGACAGTCCACGCCGCCATTCTCTTCACTGCGTTCCATCAGCGCCTGCATGCCGACGCAGATGGCCAGCAGCGGCTTGTGACGGCTGACTTCCGCGACTATCTCGTCGATGCCCAGCCGGCGAATCTCTGCCATGCAGTCACGAATGGCGCCCACGCCCGGGAAGATGACGTGGTCGGCCTGCAGAATGGTGGCGGCATCGCTGGTGACGGTGACCGATACATTCCGGCCGACATACTCAAGCGCCTTGGCGACGGAATGCAGATTGCCCATTCCGTAATCGATGACGGCGACTTTGTTCATAGTTCAAACCTGATGCTGGTGCGACGACGCCGGATTACAGCGCGCCCTTCGTGGACGGAATGACATCGCTGCTGCGGGGGTCGATTTCCATCGCCATCCGCAGTGCTCGTCCGAAAGCCTTGAACACGGTTTCGATCTGGTGGTGTGAATTGATTCCGCGCAGATTGTCGATGTGCAGCGTGACCAGGGCATGGTTCACGAAGCCCTGGAAGAACTCATGGAACAGATCCACGTCGAAGCCGCCAACTGCGCCGCGCGTGAAGGGAATGTGGTACTCGAGACCAGGGCGGCCGGAGAAGTCGATGACGACACGTGACAAGGCTTCGTCCAGCGGCACATAGGCGTGTCCGTAACGACGGATACCCTTGCGGTCCAGCGCCTTGTTGAAGGCCATGCCCAGCGTGATGCCCAGATCTTCCACCGTGTGGTGGGCGTCGATGTGCAGATCGCCCACCGCCTTCACCGTAATGTCGATGAGACCGTGGCGAGCCACCTGATCCAGCATGTGGTCGAGAAATGGCAGGCCGGTTTCGCAATGCAGATCGCCTTTGCCGTCAAGATTCACGGAGACCTTGATCTGGGTCTCCTTGGTATTGCGTTCCACTGTTGCTTGTCGTGATGACATCACTGCTCCCCGCATGCGCGCGCCGGCCGGCAGTTCTGGCCGGTTTCAGGTGACGCGCATTATACGGGCAGCACTGACGCTTTTGAAAGCAGAGATCTGCCTGCACACAGGCTGGCAGTGCGCCGGAAACCGTGATTTTCCCGGCACTTCCAGTGTGCGGGCGGTGCGCCGCCACGCCGCTTTGGGTTACACTTCGGCCTCTCGCGACCCTGGCTGAAAGCGTGCGCAGGCACCCCGGAACCCCATCATGTTGAAACTGTTCAAGACCCTGTTGATCTCCCTGCTGGCACTGATCGCACTGATCGCCATCGCGGTGACGACTGCTTTCATGGTCATCGATCCCGTGCGTTACCGCCCTGCACTGGAGTCAGCATTTGCCAGCCAGACCGGCCTGCAGCTGAGCATGGCAGGCGACATATCCTGGACGTTCCGGCCCGTGTTCGGCCTGGCAGTGAGCGATCTGCGACTGCGCAATCCCGGTTCTCCGATGGAACTGGCCTCGCTGGCGCAACTGAACATCAAGCTGGAGCCACGCGCCCTGCTGGACGGTCGGCTGGCACTGCAGCAGCTGCAGATAGACGGCCTGCACGTAAACTGGCTGGTCGACGAGGGCGGCCGCAGCATCTGGCAGACCGAGGACTCCGCCTCTGCGGCGGCCACCGGCACGCAGCCGCCAGCCACGTCCCAACCCGACTCTGCCGGCAGCGCGGTTGACACCAGCACCATCGCACAGATCAGCATCCGCAATGCCAGCGTCGCCGTGCAGGACCGGCAGCGCGGACTCAACAGCCGCTTCGACAATGTCACCTTGAGCAGCAGCAACTCCAACCTGCGCGACCGCCCGTTTCCCGTCGAACTGGCCTTTGCATTGACGCAGGAAGACGGCGCTGATCAGGCCGTCGTCAGCCTCTCGACGCTCGCCCGCGTGGACCTCGAGGCAGGCAAGGCCACGCTCGAC
>CAYWMC010000207.1:0-4975 GCA_964459345.1 uncultured Klebsiella sp.
GCCATAGCGAGGGAACATGTCTGACTCTGGGCGTTCACAATTTTCCGGACTCGATCAGCTGATCGTGCAATTTGACCAGGCGCTGCGCACACTTGTGCCCGGCAGCAGCGCGGCGCAGCGGCCCTCCCCCGCTGCCCGCCTCGAAGACGAAGCATTCGCTGAAGCCGAGCGTCGCAAAGTCGCCGGACTCATGCGCATCAATCACACCGGTGAAGTGTGCGCCCAGGCACTTTACCAGGGGCAGGCACTGACGGCCCGCCTTCCCGACATCCGCCAGGCCATGGAACATGCTGCACAGGAAGAAGTGGATCATCTGGTGTGGTGTGAACAGCGACTTCAGGAGCTGGACAGTCGACCCAGCGCCTTGAACCCGGCATGGTATGCACTGTCTTTCGGCATGGGAGCCGCTGCCGGACTGGCAGGTGACAAGTGGAGTCTGGGTTTCGTGGCCGAAACAGAACAGCAGGTCAGCGTGCATCTGCAGGAGCATCTGGAACAGTTGCCACGAAACGATGTCAGGAGCCGGGCGATACTTGAGCAGATGCTGGTGGATGAGCGCATTCACGGCGAGACGGCGAAAGAGGCTGGCGGTGCGGCACTGCCACCGCCGGTCAAAATTGCCATGACACTCATGGCCAGGCTGATGAAGGGTCTTGCGTACCGCGTCTGAGGGATTACTCGGGCACGATCTCGAAGTCGTGCGTGACGTGTACGCCGCCCTTCTCGAGCATGATTGTCGCTGAGCAGTATTTCTCGGCAGACAAGGCTACTGCCTTCTCCACCTGCTTCTCACTCAAATCCTTGCCGCTGACACGAAAGTGCAGGTGAATCTTTTCAAACACGGCCGGAATGGCATCCGCACGCACGGCAGTCACGTCTGTCTCGCAGCGTGTCACGTTCTGACGCGCTTTCTTGAGAATGGCGACGACATCGAAGGAAGAACAACCACCTACACCGACCAGCAGCAATTCCATTGGACGAAAGCCTACATTGCGGCCGCCACTTGTCTCGGGCCCATCCATCAGCACCGCATGGCCGCTGCCGGATTCACCCAGAAACATCACATCATCTACCCAGCGTATCGTTGCTTTCATCATTGTCTCTCTGTCGTCGGTCCAGTTTTCAGTAAGCGTCCCGCGCGGGTCAGCAGCGCGCATCGTGAACGGCGGCGAGAGAGTAACACAGGCCGGCGGCGCGGACGAAGTGTGCAGTCATTCACACTAAACACAGACTATGGTATACATCTGCCACGTTCAAATTCCAGCCTGGATGGCACCGCCGACCCCCATCCACCGCGTGTTGCCGTCGAGGAGATTCACAATATGGCGCTCATGGCCATTACGCCACATATCAAAGATCTGGAAAATTTCCTGACCAATTGCCACCGGCGTCGATACCCCAATCGCAGCACCATCATTTACGAAGGCGACACCTGCAATACCTTGTATTACATCATCGAGGGTTCCGTTTCCGTGGTGCTGGAGGATGACGATGGCAAGGAAGTTGTCATTGCCTATCTGAATCCGGGTGACTTTTTCGGGGAAATGGGCCTGTTCGAACAGAAGGAAGCCCGCAGCGCCTGGTGCCGCGCGCGCACCGCCTGCGAGATCGCGGAAATCAGTTATGCGAACTTCAACAATTACATCCGGCTGCACCCGGAGATCGTGTTCACGATCGGCAAGCAGATGGCGCATCGCCTGCGCAACACCACACGCAAGGTCGGCGACCTGGCCTTCTACGATGTTACCGGCCGCATCGCCCGCACACTGATCGAGCTGAGCAAGGAGCCCGATGCCATGACCCATCCGGATGGCATGCAGATCAAGATTACCCGTCAGGAGCTCGGACGGCTGGTGAATTGTTCGCGGGAAATGGCGGGACGCGTGTTGAAGACGCTGGAAGAACAGGATCTGATCACCGTCAAGGGCAAGACCATCGTGGTATTCGGCACCCGCTGACGCTCAGGCACTTACTCGGTGGCAAACCGCATGCCGCCACCGCTGCGGGCCATCTGCAGGGCGTCACGCAACTTCTTCACCTGCTCCAGCTTCTCAGACTTCTCGCGTCCCTGCAGCGGACCACTGGCAAGAAACCCTTCCGCCATCCGCAGCAAGCCCGGCACCTTTGCGTATTCCGCAGCGTTCATGGCCAGTTCCGCCATGTGAATGCTGGAATTCACGGCCACAAGCACTGTCAGCGTACCCAGATGCCTCGCTGTGGATTCCAGCTGCTCGGCCCGCACCTGATTGCTCTGGTAGAGACGCCGGATGATTGCCATGGCTTCGCTGATATGGCCGCGCACACGCTGCACGTCCCGCTCGCTGCTCAGGCTGGTGCGCTTTTCGACCTTTGCTCCCCGGGCATCACTGGCCGGTTTGTCGCCTTTCGCGTCCGCTGCGCCTGCTGCCGGGGCTGCGCTGGCCTGACGAATTTCCTGTTCGATGTCGGCACGTGCCGGGTCCAGTTTCTGGATGCGAACCAGATCGGCCTTGAGCGCCTGATTCAGAATGCGCAGTGTTTCCGCATTGTCATCGACCTCCTGCAGGGAGCGAATGACAGCACGGGTTTCATTGCGACGGCGATCGAGCGCAGCCAGCCTGTACAGGCGAATGACATTGCCTTCCTGACGCGCCTGGGCGTAGCGGGCAAGCACCACTGAGCCGACCATGAGGACAAGCAGGAACAGAATCATGTACAGACTGGATAGCACCATGGCGCACCGGATGACGGAATGGGTGACGCACAGTGGCGTCTCACAGTCTGTTATCGGCGCGATTGGCGCGAGGTTTACAGGAAAACAGGCAGAAGCAGCAAATTAAATCAGCAGACCGATCCAGACCAGTGCCACCATGGCCATGGCGAGGAACACGGCAGCCGAGCCTATGTCCTTGGCTTGCCGGGAGAGTTCGTGAAACTCGAGACCCACGCGGTTCACCACGGACTCCACCGCGGTATTGAGCAACTCCACAATCAGCAACAGCAACACGCTGCCAATCATCAGTACACGTTCCAGCGGCGATTCTCCAAGCCAGAGCGCCAGCGGCGTGAGCACGACCAGGCCGACCACTTCCAGGCGGAACGCTTCTTCAGAAGCGAATGCGCTGCGCAAGCCTGCAACGGAATAGCCGGCGGCCGCCACCAGTCTGGACATGCCTTTCTTCTTGGGGGGAACATTGGGCGTAGTGTCAGACATGGCTGGAGAACATTTCCTTGAGTCTTTGACCCGGATCAGGCGCGCGCATGAAGGCCTCGCCAATCAGAAATCCGTAAACGCCCTGGGCAATCATTGCATCGACATCGTCGGGCGTATTGATGCCACTCTCAGTCACCAGCAACTTGCCGGCGGGCAGCCGGGCGGCCAGACGCCTGGTGACGTCGAGGCTGGTTTCGAAGGTATGCAGATTGCGGTTGTTGACACCGATCAGATCGAAGCCGGCGTCAAGGGCGATGTCCAGCTCTGCCTCGTCATGCACTTCCACCAGCGTGTCGATATCGAGCTGACGCGCATAGTCGGCGAGTTCCCGCAGTCGCTTCGGCTCCAGCGCAGAGACAATGAGCAGCACGCAATCGGCGCCCAGCGCCTTGGCTTCGGCAATCTGGTACCGATCGATCATGAAATCCTTGCGAATGACCGGCAGTGTGCAGGCGGCCCGCGCCTGCTGCAGATATTCGTTGGCACCCTGAAAATACTCCCGGTCGGTGAGCACGGAAAGACACGTGGCCCCCGCGTCCTGATACTGCCGGGCGATGGTGACCGGATCGAAGTCGGCACGGATCAGACCCTTGCTCGGGGATGCCTTCTTGATCTCGGCAATCACGGCCGGCTTGCGCGCCATGATGCGCTGACGCAGCGCGCCGATGAAGGCACGCTTGTCCTTCACATCGGCGGCGGCTTTCTCGAGCATGGCAAGACTGCGCACGGCGCTGTCCCTGCCGATTTCGCGGTGCTTCTGCGCGATGATGTCTTCGAGGATAGTGGCTTTCGGCATGATGGCAGCCTCTCCCTACAGACTCTGGCTGAAAGCGGCCAGGGCTTCCAGCTTGCGCAGTGCAGCGCCGCTGCGCAGGATGTCACGGGCACGCTGCACCCCGGCAGCCATGTCTTCAACGACATTCGCCGCATAGATGGCGGCTCCTGCATTCAGGGCCACGATGTCTGCAGCCGCTGCATTGCTCCCCGTCAATGCATCGCGCACCATCGCCAGGCTTTCCTGCGGTGTCGAGATCTGCAGCATGGCAAAGCCGTCGCGGCGCTCGATGCCGAAATCCTCCGGGCGGATGGTGTACTGGCGAATGCTGCCGTTCTTCAGTTCGCCGACCTGTGTGGGCGAGGAAATGCTGATCTCGTCCAGTCCGTCGTCTGCCGCCACGATCAGGACATGCTCGCTGCCCAGGGCCTGAAGCACCGAGAGCATGACGGGAATCCAGGAGGCTGCGTACACGCCCAGCAGCTGATTCGGAGCAGACGCCGGGTTGGTCAGAGGCCCCAGCAGATTGAAGATGGTGCGCACACCGATCTCGCGACGCGGGCCGATGACATGTTTCATGGCGCTGTGGTGCCCGGGCGCGAACATGAAGCCAACACCGAGTGTTTCAATGCAGCGAGCCACTGCGGCAGGCTCCAGTGTCAGCTTGACGCCGGCAGCCTCCAGCAGATCGGCGCTGCCGCTCTTGCTGGTGGCGCCACGATTCCCGTGTTTGGCGACGCGGGCACCTGCGCAGGCAGCCACCATCGCAGAAGCTGTGGAGATATTGAAAGTATCTGTTCCAGAACCACCCGTACCGCAGGTGTCCACCAGATGGAGCTTGTCTGCAACGTCCACGCGCGTGACCAGCTCTCGCATGACGGTGACGGCGCCCAGCAGTTCCGTAGCGCAAATGCCCTTGAGCTGCAGTGCTACCAGAAAGGCGGCGATCTGAGCGTCTGTCATCTGCCCGGTCATGATGCCGCGCATCAGGGCCGTCATGTCTTCAG
>CAYWMC010000208.1:0-4958 GCA_964459345.1 uncultured Klebsiella sp.
TACGGGGCGGGGCTTTGGAATCTGCGGGCGCAAATATGATATAAGCCTCGCTCACTTCCCACATGCAGTCGGCGCCCCGGGCCACCCGGTGCTCCGACTGCATGTGCACCGCTCAAGTTCAGGGAAAATGTATGAGCAACAGCATTTACTGGCACGACTATGAGACCTTCGGGGCTGACCCGCGGCGTGACCGCGCGTCGCAGTTCGCCGGTGTGCGCACTGACGAAGCGCTCAATGTGATTGGCCAGCCACTGCAGATTTACTGTCAGCCCGCGCCAGACTTCCTTCCCCATCCCTATTCCTGCGTCCTCACAGGCATCACCCCCGGCAAGGCTCTGGCCGAAGGCGTGCCCGAAGCCGAGTTCACCCGACGCCTGTTGGCCGAGTTCGCGCAGCCGCAGACCTGCGGCGCCGGCTACAACAGCCTGCGCTTCGATGACGAGATGACCCGCCAGCTGCTGTACCGCAATTTCCACGATCCCTACGAGCGCGAGTGGAAGAACGGCAACTCGCGCTGGGACATCATCGACATGACACGCCTGTGTTGCGCCTTGCGCCCGGAGGGCATCGTGTGGCCCCGTCGGGAAGACGGCGCCCCGTCGTTCCGGCTGGAAGAACTGACGGCCGCCAATGGCATCGGCCACGAGAATGCCCACGATGCCCTTTCCGATGTGCTGGCCACCATCGCCCTGGCCCGGCTGATCCGCGACCGGCAGCCGAAACTCTATGACTACGTGTACCAGCTGCGGGACAAGACGCGCGTACTGGCCCAGCTCGACATTCTGAGCAAGAAGCCGGTGCTGCATGTCTCGTCGATGTATTCCGCCGCACACGGAGCACTGGCGCTGGTTGCTCCGCTGACCCGTCACCCCACAGACAAGAACGGCATCATCGTGTATGACCTGCGTCAGGACCCCGCACAGTGGATGCATCTGAGTGTGGAGGCCATCCAGCGGCGCCTGTTCACCCGGCAGGAGGCGCTGGAGGAGGGCGAGTTGCGCATTCCGCTCAAGGTGCTGCATGTCAATCGCTGTCCCGTGGTCGCACCGGCGTCGCTGCTGGACGCACCAACCGCCGAGCGCTGCGGGATCGACCTGGGAAAGGCGCGCGAGTACTGGCAGAAGCTCCTGGACAATCCCGAGGCCATCATGAAAGTCGCAAGCGCATTCGATCGCGCGCAGGCCTTGCCGCAGGGCCCCGCAGAGGATCCCGACTTCATGATCTACAGCGGCGGCTTCTTCGGTGCCGAAGACAAGCGCGCCATGGCGCAGCTGCGCGCCGCGCACCCTGCAGAGCTGGCACTCTGGAGGCAGCCCTTCCGGGATGCGCGGCTGAGCGAGATGCTGTTTCGTTACCGCGCCCGCAATTATCCGGACAGCCTCGGTGCCGACGAGCGTCAGCGCTGGCAGGACCATTGTCAGGCATCCTTGCTGCGTGCCCCTGAACAGCCCGGGGCAGGGGTGTCGTGGACCGAATTCGCCGCCGAGCTTGCCCGGCTGCGCCAGGAGACGAGCGACGCGGCAGGACTGCGTCTGCTTGATGAGATTGATGATTATGGCCGCAGGCTCCTCACCCCCGCATCACTACAGAGAATCACCCCATGACAACTGACACCACCACAGCGCCGGCAGTCGCCGGTCCCTCGGCATTCTCGAGCTTGCGCAAGGCCTTCGTGTTCATGAGGCCCTACAGGAAGCAGATATTTCTGGCCACCGTCGCGCTGGTGTTCACCGCGGCGGTGACTCTGGCCCTGGTGCAGTTCGTGCGGGTGATCGTCGATGTGGGATTCGTGGCGGGGTCCAGTCAGTCCCTCGGGCTGGCCATTGCGGGTTTTCTGGTGGTCGCAATCATTCAGGCGTTCGGCACTTTCGCGCGCTTCTACTGGGTGTCCTGGCTGGGCGAGCGCGTCACGGCAGACATTCGTACGGCGGTGTTTTCACACCTGATGACGCTGCATCCAGGCTATTTCGAAGAGAATCTCAGCGGCGAGATACAGTCACGCATCACCACGGACACCACGTTGCTGCAGACCGTGATCGGCTCGTCCGTGTCGGTGGCGCTGCGCAATTTCCTGATGATGATCGGCGGGACGCTGTTCCTGTTCATCACCAATCCCAAACTCACCAGTATCGTGATGATCTGCATTCCGCTGGTGATCGGACCGATCATGATCTTCGGGCGCAAGGTGCGGCAACTCTCCCGCAGCAGTCAGGACGAGATTGCCAATGTCGGGGCCTATGTGGGCGAGAGCATCCAGCACATCAAGACAGTGCAGGCCTATACCCATCAGCAGGCCAACGAACAGGCGTTTTCGGACCATGTGGAGTCGGCTTTCAAGGTGGCGCTGGCGCGCATCATGTCACGTTCGGTGCTGATCACCATCGTTATTACCCTGGTGTTTGGCGCTGTCGCGGCGATGATCTGGGTGGGCGGTCAGGACGTCATCAACGGGCGCATGTCCGCGGGTGAACTGACGGCTTTTGTCGTGTATGCCGTGATCGTGGCCTCGGCCGTGGGGGCCATCAGTCAAGTGATAGGCGACCTGCAGCGCGCTGCAGGGGCCACGGAGCGGCTGATGGAGCTGTTGCATGCGCCCAGTGACATCGTGTCGCCCGCGCAGCCCCGCCCGTTTGCGACGCCTTTTCGAGGCGAGATCGTGCTGGATTCGCTGCGCTTCTGTTACCCCTCGCGGCCGCAGACGGCGGCTCTGGATGGTCTGAGTCTGCACGTGCACGCCGGCAGCAGTGTCGCACTGGTGGGGCCGTCGGGTGCAGGCAAGTCAACACTGTTCGACATGCTGCTGCGTTTCTATGACCCGCAGCAGGGCAGCGTGCAGGTGGATGGCATCGATATCCGCGAACTCGACCTTCTGGACCTGCGCCGCCGGTTCGCCATTGTTTCCCAGCAACCCGCCATGTTTACCGGGAATGTGCGGGACAACATCCGCTATGGCCGCCCGGACGCGTCTGACGCCGAGGTGGAGGCGGCAGCGCGCTCGGCGTTTGCCAGCGAGTTCATCGAGCAGTTGCCCCAGGGTTACGACAGCTTCCTGGGAGAGGCGGGCATCCGTCTGTCCGGCGGGCAGAAACAGCGCATCGCCATCGCCCGCGCGATACTGCGCGACGCGCCGATTCTGCTGCTTGACGAAGCGACCAGCGCGCTGGATGCCGAGAGTGAACGCAAGGTACAGATGGCCCTGGAAGCGCTGATGCACAACCGCACCACCCTGATCATTGCCCACCGCCTGGCCACGGTGAAGAACGTTGACACCATCGTGGTGATGGATGCTGGCAAGGTGGTGGCGCAGGGCTCACATCAACAGCTTCTGAACAGTAGTCCGCTATATGCCAATCTGGCGACATTGCAGTTTGCCGCCAGCGGGCAAACTCAGTAGAATCGCGCCCCGCATCGTCCGGGCATTCCCGCCGGCGGCGGGGCTGCCCAGGGCAGCACACAACGACAATCACAACGTGCAGACCCATGGATCAGTTCCAGGACATTCGCCCCTACAATGACGAGGAAGTTCGCCCTGTCATCGAAGGCTTGCTGGCCAATCCCGATTTCATTCGCAGTATTGCCGGGTTCAGTTTTCCGCGGCTGTTCCGCCTGTTTCCCGCGCTGGTGTGCTGGCTTGCCCACCGTCGGCTGACTGCCCAGCTCAAGGATGTGCATACCGTCAAATCCATGCAGGGCATCATCGCGCTGTACATGGACAAGATGATCGAAAAGACCACGTCAAAGCTCACGCATTCCGGTCTCGAAGCGCTGAACCGCGACAAGGCCTATCTGTTCATCAGCAATCATCGCGACATTGCGATGGACCCGGCCTTCGTGAACTACATGCTGTACCACGCGGGTTTCGAAACCCTGCAGATTGCCATCGGCGACAATCTGTTGAAGCGTCCGTTCGTGACGGACCTGATGCGGCTCAACAAGAGTTTCATCGTGCGGCGCTCGTTGAAAGGCCGCGATCTTCTGAAGTCGTCGAAGCAATTGTCGGAGTATATTCATCACTGCATCGGTACCGGTCGCAGCGTGTGGATTGCGCAGCGGGAAGGGCGGGCGAAGGATGGCGTAGATCGCACTGATACGGCATTGCTGAAGATGCTGGCGCTGGCCCGCCGCGATGAAGGTCTCATGGCCGCGCTCAATGCGCTGCACATCGTTCCGGTCGCCATTTCCTATGAGTTCGACCCGTGTGATCTGCTCAAGGCCGACGAGTTGTACCAAAAGAGTGAACATGGCACCTATCAGAAAACCGACCAGAGCGATATTCACAGCATCGTCACAGGCATGGTGGGTTTCAAGGGGCATGTCCACGTCTCTTTCGGCACCGAAATCACGCTGAGCAGCGATGACGCCGAAGAAGCGGCGGCGCTGGTGGACGCGCAGATCATTCAGAACTACCTGCTGCAAAGTACCAATCATCTTGCCTTGCAGACCTTGCAGGGCGTCCCTGCAGCAGCCGCAGCAGACGAGAGTGCCCGCCGCTTTGAGGCGCGGGTTGCCGAGGCTGATGCGTCGATTCGCCCCTGGCTGCTGCAGATGTATGCCAATCCAGTTCTCAGCCTGCAAAATTTCCGGGCCGAGAACGACGGTTTGGTCAAAAATTGTTCAAAATCCTAGCGCTTGTACCCCCTGCGCTGATGTCCATTCTTGCAACATATGCCCGTCAAACTGACGGACTATCCGCCGAAATCTCGAGGTTTCTCCGCCACAGTGACGGGATTTTGACGGATTTCTTCAATCAATAGAGCAAGTTGCCTTATTTTGACCCTTGAAAGGGCTATTTTTTAATCACAAAACGTGAGTTAATTCGTATCGTTAGAAAGAACTCCTAACTCCTTAAGAAGGATAAGTATTTTTCCCATGTATCTCGAATACTACTCACTGGACCGTCCGCCCTTCCGGATCACCCCTGATCCGAGTCTGTTCTTTACAGGCGGCGCCAATGGTCG
>CAYWMC010000209.1:0-4925 GCA_964459345.1 uncultured Klebsiella sp.
CTGGCAGGCCGCGCCGCCGCTCATGCGTTGGATGTACTGGCCGCTGGCGATGTAGGGCTTGCTGGCCATGGCGCCGAATGGCGCAGGGCGCCCGTCGGGCAGCGTGCCGTCGGCGAACTGGCTCATGCCCAGGGTGTTGGGCAGCTCCACCCACTCCACGGCGTCCACGTACACCGCCAGGTACCACTCGTGCACCGCTTGCGGCCGCACGCCCAGCAGCAGCGCGTACAGGCCGGTCACCATCAGGCGCTGGATGTGGTGGGCGTAGCCGTGGCGCAGGGTTTGGCCAATCGCGTCGCGCAGGCAGGCCATGCCCACCTCGCCCGTCCAGTACCAAGCGGGCAGCTCGGCCTGCGCGTCGAGCGCGTTGCGCTCGGCGTAGTCGGGCATCTGCGTCCAGTAGATGCCGCGCACGTACTCGCGCCAGCCCAGGATCTGCCGGATGAAACCTTCCACCGCCTGCAGCGGCGCCCTGCCCTCGCGGTATTCCTGTTCGGCGGCCGCCACCACTTCCCGCGGGTTCAGCAGTTTCAGATTCAGCGCGCAGGACAGATGCGAGTGATACAGCCACGCCTCCCCTTCCCACATGGCGTCCTGGTACTGCCCGAACTGCGGCAGGCGCTGCGCGATGAACGCCTGCAATGCCTGCAGGGCCTGCGTCCGGGTGACGGGCCAGCCGAAGCTGGCCACGCTGCCTGGGTGGGTGGCGAACCGGGCGTTCACCAATGCGATGACGTCCTGTGTGATGGCATCCGGCGCGAAGCGCGTGGGCGGCGGCACTGACACCGGGCCCTGTCTGCCGAAACTGCCGCGATTCTCGGCGTCGAAGTTCCATTGTCCGCCCAGCGGCTTGCCATTCTCCATCAGGATGCCAGTGCGCTGCCGCAGTTCACGGTAGAAGAATTCCAGGCGCAGCTGCTTGCGGCCTTCGGCATGCCGGGCGAAGTCGCGCACCGTGCTGAAGAAGTGGGTGTCGTCGCGCATCTCCAGCGGCAGGTTCTGTGCGCGGGCCAGCGCACGCAGAGACTGCAGCACGCGCCAGTCACCGGGCGCCGTCATCAACAGCGTGGCGGGACGGGTCTGCGCCAGCGTGCGGGAAAGTTCTGCTGCCAGGGTGCCGGCATTGCCCGCATCGTCCAGCCTGCTGTAATGCACTGGAAACCCGCGGGTCCGCAGATGCTCGGCGAAGTGGCGCATGGCACTGAGAAATACCGTGGTGCGCTGTTTGGCAGACCAGACGTGGGTGGATTCTTCGGCCACCTCCGCCATCCAGACGGCGTCCTGCAAAGGGTCGAAATCCTGCAGCGCCGAGGCATCTTCGTCGAGTTGATCGCCCAGAATCAGGACGAGGTGGCGCAGGGGCTGCGTCATGCTGGCGCCTGCTTGTGGCTGCGCCGGCAGCGCTCAGAGCAATAGCGCACCTGTTCCCAGTTTTTCGCCCAGGCCTTGCGCCAGCTCATGGGCCGGGCGCACTGCACGCAGGGTTTGCAGGGCAGGGAGAGCTTGTTGCCTTTGAAGGTCGTTGTCATCGTGCAGCATGTACGCTGCGCAAGGGGCGGGTGGATCCAAAAAAAACGGGCCACTCACGTGGCCCGTTGAATACTTGCGGGACTGGTAATGCGGTCAATCAGGGTGTAACGGTTACGGGTACGAAGGCATTGGACCAGCAGCACTGATTGTCGAACTGGCTGTCCGGTGCTTCGAAGTTGTCCACTCGCAGACGGACCACGTAGTCGCCCGGTGCAGTGAAGGTGGCAGTCGTGCTGACTTCAGTCCAGCCATTGGTGCTGCCAGTGGCGCTTTCGCCGCCTGCTGCACCGCGCTCACGGCCGCTGACCTTGGCTACATCGAAGCTCACGTCGCCCGGACCCTGGTGCATGATCCACTCGGTGCCCAGCGGGAACGAATCCTGCTCGAGGTTGTACTCGTCACGCTCGCCGCGGTCCTGAATCAGAGCCGACAGTGTGACGGGCTTGCCGACAGAAGCGGTCAGACGCTTGGCGAAGATGCCACCGCGATCCGTCGCTTCCGGACCATTCGCTTCGAAGCGGATGGCGGGGTTCAGCGAGCCGTAAGCGGCAGGGTCACTGCTCATCTCGTAGGCTGGATGCACTGCGCGTCCTGGCACTGCGTAGGTGTGACCGGCATGGGTCAGTGACCACACGACTTCCGTCCCTTTCAATTCCGGCGGGATCGTCACCTGGAACACACCGCGCTCCTGCAGACCCACGAAACCACCGCGGCTGTAAGTCGGGAAGTGCGTTGGCTGCACGCCGTCGAACTGTGCGGGCTCGATGAAGTTGTTCGGGCCCAGCGGGATGTCCACGATCTCTTCGCCGTTCTTGTTGGCGAAACCGAAGATGAAGGTTGTGGATCCATCTTCATTCGCAATCCAGCCGTTGAACATCGGGGCAACGATATCCCCTTTGTCGCGCTGCGCGGCCAGTGAGTAGTCACGCAGGTGTTCGGGCAACTGGGCTTGCAGGGGGGCCATCCAGATTCCGCTCAAGGCGACTGCTATGGCTGTGCTGGCAAATTTGACTGATTTTTTCATTTTCACTCTCCCACGGAAGCGACTGGGTTGGAGGCGCGTTCTTTACGTTCTACGAGCAGATCCTGGTAGCCCTCTTCGTCCAG
Source organism: uncultured Klebsiella sp. (assembly GCA_964459345.1). Classification (GTDB taxonomy): domain Bacteria; phylum Pseudomonadota; class Gammaproteobacteria; order Pseudomonadales; family Pseudohongiellaceae; genus UBA5078. The sequence continues at coordinate 2,638 of CAYWMC010000209.1, forward strand.
ATGCGTGACGGCGATCCAGGCGTGGGACATCTCGTCAGTCGTGCGCTGACCTGCACCCACCCACTGATCAGGGTCGGGGTTGCGGGGGTTCTCGGCACTGTTGTCGAACCAGGACGTCAGGATGATCGTGGCACCTGCTGGCAACAGAGGCTGGAAGCCGTCTTCATAGGTGTGGCTGTGGTTCCAGCCAGCATTCCAGTTGGAGATCTGGCTCAGGATTTCACGGCGTCCTGTGCGTGGATCGAAGGACTCGATGGACATCGCAACACCGCGCAGGTGCAGGTGTGGCTGGAAGCTGTCGATGCGCACGGGGTGATCAAAGGAATGGAAACCCTGTGTCATCAGCTTGCCGTGTGGCGGAATCAGGTAGTCGCCACCGCCCTGCAGTGCGTACAGACGCAGGTCCTGCGGGTAGGCTGTTTCTTCGTTGAAATCGTCTTCTTCGTCGTAGTACCAGATACCAACAGAAACCTGATCGTCTTCAACTGCCTTGCCATCGGGGTAGTAGTGGATGCTGAACTTCACTTTGGAATCGATGGGCACTTTGCGGCAGGCGCCAGAAGGCACCTTTTCACCCAGTTTGCCGAATGCGAATTCGGAAAGGCGAATATCGTCTACCCACTCGCCGGCTTCGTTCTTGACCAGGAAGTGTGAATTGGCATGGTGAGTTGAACCATGGGCGTTCTTGGATGGCATTGTTTCTACTGCCTTGATGCAGCGGGATTCAGTGATGTTGGCATCGACTTCCGGCTCCCACCACAGGTCCTGACCTGTTGCGGGCACGTCCCACGCGGCAGACTTGATCACGTGATCAGGCTCGCCGTACTGTTCAGCCAGACGCCACTCTCCGATCTCGGGGTACTTCACCGGCTCGGGCAGGTCTGCGGGGTTACCCAGCGGTGCACCGGTCTCCACCCACTTCACGATGGTGTCGATGTCGGCCTGGTCCAGACGCCAGTCGTCCTGCAGCTCCTGCACGCCGACGTGCGCGTCATATTGATAGGGAGGCATCTCGCCCTGCTGCACCTTGAGGGCAATCAGTGGTGCCCAGGGACGTACTTCTTCGTAACTCATGAAGGACATGGGACCGATCTGGCCTGGCTGGTGGCAGCCCTGGCAATTGTCCTGAATGATGCGGGAGACTTCACGCGCATACGTAATATCCTGCGTGACTGGTTCGGCGGCGCCTGCCAGCGTGGGCAGTATGGCCATTATCGGCAGCAAGCCTGCAATTCTCGTTTTTTTCATGATCCTCTCCTGACTCTTTCTAGTGATAAACCTGTCTGCAGTGCTACTCCGAGGTAGCCCTTGGGAATGCAGTGTAGAGAGATGAATTCCGATTTTATTGATGTAGATCAGACTCGAACGGAAGCAGCGAGGGAGGCAGTAACGGAATGCGGTTTTGTTGATTTAGATCAGAGTTGGCGCAAAGCCGGAGGAAAGAAAAGGCGGCGCAGACACAGGATCAGACGCTGATTCCGTGTCTGCACCGCCTTTTTTCAATCAGAAGTTGAAGCGCAGACCGCCAATGTAGCGCGGGCCGAAGCGTTCCACTTCGATGGGGAACTGGCTCTGGTCGGCGTAGCGACGCGCTTCGGTGTCCGTCAGGTTCACCGCATCGAAGAACACCTCGAAGGCTTCGTTCACCTGATAGCGCACTGACAGGTCCAGCTCGTCATCGGCATCCCAGAAGATGTCGCCGTTGCCGCTCGGGTACACCACGCCATTCACCACACGGTAGTCACCAATGGACTGGCCCCATGCGGTGCGGTACTGGTAGGCCAGGCGCACGGTCACGCCGTACTTCTCGTACGTGGCCTGCACGTTGTACACCTCGTCAGAGGTGCCCGGCACGCTGATGCTGCGCTTGGGCACGCCGTTGACCGGTGCAAGATCCACTTCCGAATCAGAGAACGTGGCAGACATGTTCACACCGAAGCCTTCCATCCACTCGGGCATGTTCATGCTGCGCACCAGACGCTCGGCCGATGCCACATAGGCCAGCTCAAAGCCCTGCAGCGAGCCTTCGCCGGCATTGCCGATGGCGTTCTGCATGTAGCCGGAGCGGTCGATGCCGGCCACGTCCAGGGTGTCCAGACCAAACACATTGGACTGGTTGATCAGCACATCCTTGAGGCTCTTGTAGAACACGCCAGCAGAGAAGAAGTCACCGGAGGGCATGTACCACTCCAGGTAGGCATCCAGACCAGTCTGCTCTTCCGGCTTCGCATCCGGGTTGCCGCCAGAGATCACCTGGGTGGCGTCGTTGATGGTGAAGTTCGGGCGCA
>CAYWMC010000210.1:0-4914 GCA_964459345.1 uncultured Klebsiella sp.
TGAAGGACGCGGCATAGGCGATCTCGTTGCGGGCTTCGGCCAGAGGCTTGCCCTGCTCCAGCGTCATCAGCCGCGCCAGATCTTCCTGGTGGGCCATGATCAGGTTGAACCAGTCGCGCAGAAAGCGTGCCCGCGCGCCTGCCGTCAGCTCGCGCCAGGCTGGCAGGGCCCGCTGAGCAGCGGCAACGGCGCGGTCGGTTTCGGCGGCCCCCATGCGGGGCACATGGCCCAGCAGGGACGCGTCAGCGGGATTGTGGATGGCAAGGGTGGCGCCAGAGTCGGCAGGCACCCACGCCCCGTCGATGCAGCAGAGCTCGCGAAACAATTCAGGATCGCGCAGCTGCGGCGCCGTCGGGACGGGGGAGTTCACTGTGCCTGGCTGCGATCGATGAAGCCATCGCGGTTGGGCATCTGCACCTTGGGAAGGCTGCTGGCGTCCAGCACGAAGTCGCGCTCGATGATGCCGCTCAAGTGCAGCACATAGGCCACGACCTGATAGACCTCGGTGTTGCTGAGGGACTTGGGCGCTGTGGGTGGCATGGCACGACGGATGTAGTCATACAGTGTCGATGCATGGGGCCAGTAACTGCCCGCCGTCATCAGGATGGGCGTGCCCGTGAGCGAGCCGCCAGCCAGTGCCGGAACGCCCTGTGTGCCCTCGCCCTGCGCGCCATGACAGGCCGCACACTGCTGGTCGTAGACCGCCTGGCCCTGGGCAGCGGTGCCCGAGCCTGCGGGCAGGCCATTGCCATCGGGCAGCACAATCAGGTCTATCTCGGCCAGCTGCTCCTGCGTGACCGGCGTGCCCAGACGCACCGTCGCGTCGGCGGCCAGCACCACGGAGGACACCGACAGCACTGCGCCGAGGGTGCTGGCAAGCAACAGCGTCTTCAGATCAGGCGTAGACATTTTTCACCTCGCCCTGGGCAGAAACAGCCCAGCTCTGAATGCCATTGAAGTGGTAGCGATTGGCAGGACTGTAGGTATTCAGGAACACATCCCGGGTAGGCTGCACATTGCCTGCGGAGTCGGTGGCCCGGCTTTGCAGCACGGCGGGCCCACCCTCCCAGAGCCAGGGCAGGCGGAAGCGGGTCAGCGCCAGCTCAAGCTGGTTCGGCTCGATGTGGGCATCCGCCCAGGTGCGGCCGCCGTCGGCAGACACTTCCACGCGCCGTATCGCGCCATGGCCCGACCAGGCCAGCCCGGTGATCTCGTGAACGCCCTGTCGCTGCAGCGTCATCTGCCCGGAAGGCGATGTAATGACGGACTTGGTGCCCATGGGGAACGTGAACTGCAAGGCCTTGCCGTCGGGCAACAGCTCTGTGTAACGCGAGGTCTCGTCCTTGAAGTTGGCGGCCATGCTGGTGAGCTTGATCTGGGTCAGCCACTTGACGCTGACATTGCCCTCCCAGCCCGGCACGAACAGGCGCATCGGATAGCCCTGCTCCGGCCGGATGGGTTCGCCGTTCTGATAGAGGGCGATGAAGACATCGCGCAGCGCCTTGTTGAGGGGGATCGAGCGGCCCAGGCTGGCACCGTCGGCGCCCGTCGAGCTGACCCAGCTGGCTTCGGGCAGCACGCCTGCCTCGTCAAGCAGCGTGGACAGTCGCACACCCGTCCATTCGGCGCAGGAAAGCAGCCCGTGCAAGCCGCCGGCGCTGGTATCCGCAGCCGTCGGGCCGGCCGCTCCGCCACTGTTGCCGGAGCATTCCAGGAACAGAATGCGGCTCTCCATGGGATAGGCGAGCAGGTCTTCGTAACTGAACACGAGCGGCTGGCGCACCAGACCATTGATGGCCAGTCGGTGCTGCGCAGGATCAATGTCGGGAACCCCCGCATGGTGGCGTTCGAAGTGCAGCGAGTTCGGCGTGATGATGCCCTGCAGCAGGTGCAGTGGCGTGCGCGATGCCCCGCCCCCTGGCAGTGTGGCACTGGGCGGTGGCGCCAGACGCTTGATGCCGGCGGCGAATGTCGAGGGATTGCCGTACTCCGACGGGCCGCGGCCGGGACTGCGGGACCAGGCGGGCATGCTCAGCGCGGGGGCCTCGGCGCCCAGCACGTTGCCGGCCACTGCCGCGCCTGCGCCGGCAAGGCTCAGACCCAGCAGATGACGTCTGCTCAGCAGGCCATTGCCTGCCACCCTGTCGAGCGCTTTTTCATGCTTGTTCTTGTTGTTGTCATTCATGGCTCACGCTACCGGAATTTGTCTTGATGGAAGGTTTGCTGCTACTGTTCGAACACTTTCTGAACTGCGCCAAAGCCTAAATGAAGCCATTGTCAAAAGCCATAGCGAGCGCCGCCCTCGGGCTGTTCACACAAGGGGTTCTCGCCCAGGACGAGCCAGTGGTGCATGCCATCGACATGCTGCACTGGCAGGAGCGCATTTTCTCCACCACCACGGAGTATCGCGGCGTTCTGCTGGACGGCGAGCGCGTGGTGCGCGCCAGGGCGGATGACAGTGCCAGCGCCCTGTACCAGCGCCGCCGCATCGATCTGAACCGCACGCCTTATCTGCAATGGCGCTGGCGCATCGAGCGCACCCTGGGCCCCGACATCAACGAGCACAGCCCGGCGGGTGACGATTTTCCGGCACGGGTCTATCTGGTGCGCAATGGCGGCCTGAGCTTCTGGCGCGCCAAGGTACTCAATTATGTGTGGTCCAATGCCCAGCCCGTGGGCGCGCAGTGGACCAGCCCGCTGGCAGGCATCGACACGCAGATGATTGCGGTGGATTCCGGCGACTTCCTGGCCGGGCAGTGGCGCGTGCACTCGCGGGACATCCGCGCCGACTGGTTCGCCGCCTTCGGTGAAGAGCTCGACCGCATCGACGCCGTGGCCATCATGACCGACACCGACAATACCGGCGCTGCCCTGCAGGCCTGGTATGCAGACATTCTCTTCAGCGCGCAGCATCTGCCTGCCGCAGATCCGGCCGACACGCCGGGGACCCCCAGCAAGGATTGAATCCGCAGCACCACACAGGAGTACTCACGTGGCTACCATTACTTTTCACGGCGCAGCACAGGAAGTTACCGGCTCGTGCCATCTGCTCGACTCACCCGCCCTCGGCCGCGTACTGCTTGACTGCGGCGTGCGCCAGGGCGGCGATGCCCTGGGGCGCATTCAGGACGAAGGCTTTCCTTTCGAACCGGGCAGCATCGACGCGGTGATCCTGTCCCATGTGCACCTGGACCATTCCGGCCTGCTGCCTACCCTGGTAAACCAGGGCTTCGACGGGCCGATCTACTGCACCGACTCCAGCCGCGGCCTGCTGCGCATCCTGCTGGAAGACGCCTCCGGGCTGTATCACCGCGACCTGGAACACGAGAACCTGCGCCGGGCCCGCAGTGGACGACCGGCGCTGGAAGAGGAATACAGCGAGAAGGACGTGGAGCGGGTGCTTCATCTGTGCCAGACCAGCCCCTATGACACGCCAGTACACCTTGGCACCGACGCCATCCTGACGTTCCACGATGCCGGCCACATTCTGGGCTCCGCCATTGTCGAGCTCGTGCTGAAGGAGAAGGGCCAGGAGCGCCGCCTGGTGTTCTCCGGCGACCTGGGCAAGAGCCATTCCGTGCTGATGAACGACCCGGCCATCCTGCACAAGGCCGATGTGGTGCTGATGGAAGGCACCTACGGCGACCGCGACCACCGCTCCATCGATGACAGTCTTGCGCAGCTCGAGACCATCCTGCACGAGACCTGGGAGCGCGGCGGCAATGTCATGATCCCCGCCTTCGCCGTGGGCCGCTCGCAGGAGGTGCTCTATCACCTGGGCTGCCTGTACCACGCGGGCAAGCTGGATGGCTGGCAGGTGTTTCTCGACAGCCCGATGGCGATCGAGGTGACCCAGGTCTATGACCGCTGGCTGAATCAGCTGGACAGCAAGGATGTGCGCTGCCTGGACCGGGCTGGCCGGGATTCGCTGGCGGAGTTTCTGCCCACCCTGCAGCTGACCAGCAGCTCCGAGGCGTCCATGGCCATCAACAAGATCAAGCAGGGCGCCATCATCATCGCCGGCAGCGGCATGTGCACCGGCGGGCGCATCCGCCACCACTTCAAGCACCGCATCTGGCGCGAGAACAACACCCTGGTGTTCATCGGCTTCCAGGCGCGGGGCACGCTGGGGCGGCTGCTGGTGGATGGGATGAAGAAGATTCGCCTGTTCGGGGACGAGTACATCGTGCGGGCCCGCATCGAGACCCTGGGAGGCTTCTCGGCCCATGCGGGTCAGAGCGAACTCATTGCGTGGGCAAAGCAGTTCGAGACGCAGCCCCGGTTCATGCTGGTGCATGGCGAAGCTCAGGCGCTGGAGGCCCTGTCGCAGAAACTGTGGACGGACCTCGGCATCCGCAGCGAAATACCTGCACGCGGCAGTGTCATCGCGTTCTGAGGCCGTGGCTGCTGACAGCAGCGGCGCGCCGCGTCACACCCGCAGCGCGCGCAGGCCTTCCGCCAGCAGAGGCGCCAGGTCGATCTGGTCCCCCGGCGCCGGAATGCTGTTGCTGGTCACCACGCGCAGGCCGGCCGCCTGCATCTCCTGCAGGGCCCCGTCCGCGAAGATGCCGTGCACGCCGATGCACACCGGCGCACACAGCCCGGCGTCCTGCAGGTGCCGCGCCGCCTGCTGCATGGTGCGCCCGGTGCTGATGATGTCATCCACCAGCACCGGCGTGTATTCAAGATAGGCGGCGACATGGGGTACGGACACCTGCACGTCGCGATCGCCGAAGCGCTCCTTGGTGAGCACCTCATACGGACATCCCGCCGCCTCGGCCACCCGCGCCGCCCATTGTTCCGATTCCCCGTCAGGCCCGATCACCAGGGGCCGGGTCACATGCGCCCGCAGCCACAGGGCGATGGGCTGCACGGCCGTCATGGCCAGCGCCGGAATGCTGTAGACCTCGCTCA
>CAYWMC010000211.1:0-4889 GCA_964459345.1 uncultured Klebsiella sp.
CACGAGCGGGAGGGAGAGAGGAGGTGGTTTCTGCACGGCATCTTTGATTGATCAACAAAAATCCCGCGAGCGCAGGGACATCTGCGCCAGCCAGGGGCTCAGGTCCACCAGCTCGCCGGCAATCACATGCACCACCCCCTCGCTGATCTGCAGCGTGCCCGCCACGCCCAGCAGGCGTGCCTCCCGCACCATGCGCGGCTGCCGGGCCGAGATGGCCGGCCACACCACCAGGTTCAGGAAGCCCGTCTCGTCTTCCAGCGTCACGAAGGTGACGCCCGACGCCGTCTGCGGCCGCTGCCGGGACGTAACGATGCCGGCCACCTTCACCCGCGCGCCATTGACCAGTGCCATCAGGCTGGCGGCCGTGCGCACCTGAAAGCCCTGCAGATGGTCGCGGAACAGCGCCATTGGATGGCGGCGCAGCGTCAGCCCCACGCTGTTGTAGTCGGCGATGATGTCCTGGGATTCCGACGGCTTTGGCAGCAGCAGCGCCACCTGCGCCCCGGCGTCAGGCCAGGCCGCTGCCTCTGCGGCTGCAGCCTCGGCAGCCGCAAACAGTGGCAGTTTTTCCTCGTAGCCCGCCACGTCCCAGAAGGCCCGGTGCCGGTCATTCGCCAGTGCCCGCAGGGCATCGGCGGCCGCCAGGCTCTCGCGGTCACCCCGGTCGATGCCCGTGCGCTCCACCAGCGTCTGCACACAGCGGAACGGTCCAGCCTGACGCGCCTGACGGACACGCCGCGCTCCCTCGGCTGACAAGCCCTTCACCAGACACAGACCAAGCCGCAGGGCCGGAGCGTCGCCATCCGCGAACACCAGCGCGCAGTCCACGTCGCTGTGATTGACGTCCACCGGCAGCACCGTCACGCCGTGGCGCTGCACGTCCTGCACCAGCTGCGACGCCGCATAGAAGCCCATCGGCTGACTGTTCAGCAGAGCACAGGTGAAGGCCGCCGGGTAATGGCATTTCAGCCATGAGGAGACATAGGCCAGCAGGGCAAAGCTGGCGGAGTGGGATTCGGGAAAGCCATAATCGGCAAACCCCTTGATCTGGCTGTAGATCTGCTGCGCAAACTGCTCGCTGTAGCCGCGCTCGCGCATGCCGGCCTTGAGCTTGTCCTGAAAGGGCTCCAGCCCGCCTTTCTTCTTCCAGGCCGCCATGGCCCGGCGCAGCTGATCCGCCTCGCCACCGGTGAACCCGGCCGCCACGATGGCCACCTTCATCACCTGTTCCTGGAAGATCGGCACGCCCAGGGTGCGCGCCAGCACGTCGCGGATGGCCTCGCTCGGGTAGCTCACGGCTTCCCGGCCGCTGCGCCGCGCCAGGTAGGGATGCACCATGTTGCCCTGGATCGGGCCGGGCCGCACGATGGCGATCTGGATGACCAGGTCGTAATAATTGCGGGGCTTGAGCCGGGGCAGCATGCTCATCTGGGCGCGGGACTCGATCTGGAACACCCCCACCGTGTCGGCCGCGCAGAGCATGTCGTACACCTGCGGGTCCTCCACGGGCACGGTGGCAAGACTCAGCGGCGGCAGGTCCGCCCGCCCCGGATACGTATTGACCAGCGCGATGGCCTTGCGGATGGCGGTGAGCATCCCGAGCGCCAGCACATCCACCTTGAGCAGGCCCAGGGCCTCCAGGTCGTCCTTCTCCCACTGGATCACGGTACGGTCCTGCATCGCGGCATTTTCCACCGGCACCAGTTCACACAGCGGGCCCTGGCTGATGATGAAGCCCCCCACGTGCTGGGACAGATGACGGGGAAAGCCCATCAGGGTGCGCACCAGTGTCACCAGCTGTTCCAGCCGCCCCGGCGGCAGCGCCAGGGCCTCCACCTCGGGCCCGGTGACGATCTCCTGCCCGTACCAGTCCACCGACTTCGCCAGCACCTCCACCGCCTCTGCGCCAATGCCCAGTGCCCCCGCCACATCGCGGATGGCACTGCGCGCCCGGTAGCAGATCACCGTGGCAGCCAGCGCGGCACGCTCGCGCCCGTACTTGCGGTAGATGTACTGAATGACTTCCTCACGCCGGGCATGTTCGAAGTCCACGTCGATGTCCGGCGGCTCGTCCCGCTCCTTCGACAGGAAGCGCTCGAACAGCAGCTGCATGCGCGCCGGGTCCACCGCCGTGATGCCCAGGCAGTAGCAGATCACCGAATTGGCCGCCGACCCGCGCCCCTGGCACAGAATGCCCTGGCTGCGGGCGAACACCACGATGTCATGCACCGTGAGGAAGAAGTGCTCGTAGCCCAGTTCGGCCACCAGCGTCAGCTCTTTCTCCAGCAGCGCGAGCACTCGCTCCGACGGGCCTTCCGGCCAGCGCTCGGCCACCCCGCGCCAGGCCAGTGTGCGCAGCCAGCTGCTGGGGGTGTGTCCTGCCGGCACCAGTTCGTGGGGGTATTCGTAGCGCAGTTCCGACAACGAGAACGTGCAGCGCTGCGCGATGCGCACACTCTCGGCCAGCAGCTGCGGCGGGTAGAGCTTGGCAAGACGCGTGCGCTGCCGCAGATGCTGCTCGTTGTTGGGGGCCGCGGCGAAGCCCAGAGTGTCGAGCGTGCGGCCCAACCGGATGGCCGTCAGGGTGTCCAGCAGCGGCCGCCGCTGCGGCGCATGCATCAGCACGCCGCCGCTGGCCACCAGAGGCAGCCCGAGCGTGGCGCCCAGTGCCTGCAGCGAAGCCAGCCAGCGCCGGTCATTGCCCCGCAGCAGCAGCTCGACGGCAATCCACAGACGCTCCGGGAAACAGCCCTGCAGCCAGCGCCCGTCCTCTTCCCGCAAGGCGCCGGGCGCGGGCACCCACAGGGCCAGACACTCCTCCAGCGGCACCGCTGCCAGCAGCTCGCGATCCAGGTGATACGCCCCCTTGGCCGCACGCCGCCGGGCCTGGGTGATGAGATGGGAGATCTGGCCATAGGCACGCCGGTTCGGGGCCAGCAAGACCAGACACAGCCCGTCCTGCAGCACGAAAGCACTGCCGATCAGAAGCCGCAGCCCGGTGTCACGCGCAGCCAGATGAGCACGCACAACGCCGCTCAGGGAGCATTCGTCCGTGATCGCCAGCGCCGTATAACCCAGTGCATGGGCCTGCCGCACCAGCTCCTCGGGGAAGGAGGCGCCGTGCAGAAAGGTGAAATTGCTGAGGCAGTGCAGCTCGGCATAGGCGGGAGCGTTCATGGGGGACACACAGAAATACTGGTTTTATGTACAGTATTCCGCACAGCCCCCGGGCGTCAAGCGGCAATATGTGCTGCGGAAATGGCGGCTGTCCCGCTGCCAGTGCCATAATGCCCGCCCATGGAACACAGCAATCGCAAGACACATCGACAACCTTCCTCCACTCCCCGCGCCAGCCGTGGTGTTGCCTGGGTCTGGACCCTGCTGGGTCTGGCCACGCTGGGCATGATTGCCTGGTGCATCAAGATCGACTACGAAGTGCGCCGCGACTTCGAAGCCCTGCAATGGGAACTGCCCGCGCGCATCTATGCCCGGCCGCTGGAGATCTATGCCGGCGCCCACGTCAGTGCCGCCCAGCTCACCGACCAGCTGCGCCGCCTGGGCTATCGCGAGAGCAGCGAGCTGCGCAATCCCGGCGAGTATCAGACCAGTGGCTCCCGCGTCAGTCTGTGGACACGCGGCTTCGACTTCTGGGACGGCGCCGAGCCCAGCCTGTACGTGAACGTCGAATTTTCCGGCAACCGCGTCCGCGAGATGTGGGGCGACCAGGCCACCGGCATGGTGCCTCTGGTGCGGCTGGAGCCTGCCGAGATCGCCCTGATCAACCCCGGCAATGGCGAAGACCGCGTGCCCATCAGCCTGGAAGACGTGCCGCCCGACCTGGTGGAAGCCATCATCGCGGTGGAAGACCAGCGCTTCTACACCCACTTCGGAGTCGACCCGATCGGCATCCTGCGCGCGCTGGTGGCCAATGTGCGGGCGGGCGAGATCGTGCAGGGCGGCAGCACCCTGACCCAGCAGCTGGTGAAGAACCTGTATCTGAACCGCGAACAGACCCTGCGCCGCAAGGCCGAAGAGGCGCTGATGGCGCTGGCGCTGGAGCTGCATTTCAGCAAGGACGAGATCCTCACCGCCTATCTCAACGAAGTCTTCCTGGGCCAGCAGGGCAATCGCGCCATCCACGGCTTCGCGCTGGCGGCCGAGTTCTACTTCAGCCGCAGCCTGAACGAGCTGTCACTGGACGAACTGGCCCTGCTGGCCGGACTGCCCCGGGGCGCTTCCTACTACAACCCCATGCGCTTCCCTGAGCGCGCGATCGAACGCCGCAACGTGGTGCTGGCCCGCATGCTGTCGCAGAGTTACATCAGCGCGCCGGACTACGAGGACGCCCGCAACGCCGGCCTGCGCGTGAATGCCCGCGCACCCCGCCAGAGCGCCGGCTACCCGGCCTTCATGGAGCTGGTGCGCCAGGACCTGGCCCGTGACTATGACGCCGAGGCCCTGCGCACCGAAGGGCTGCGCATCTTCACCACCCTGGACCTGCACGTGCAGAGCACCATGGAAGAGGCGCTGGAAGAGGCCGTGAAGACAGTGGAGCGCCCGGTCAGTGAGGGCAAACTGGAAGCCGCGGTGGTGATCACCGATGCTGTGACTGGAGAAGTGCGGGCGGTGGCCGGCGGCAAGCAGCGCGGCTATGCAGGCTTCAACCGCGCACTCAATGCCGTGCGCCCCATTGGCTCGCTGGTCAAACCGGCGGTGTATCTGGCGGCGCTGGAGTCCGGGCAGTTCACCCTGGCCTCGGTGCTCTCAGACCGCCCGGTCACTCTGCAGTCCCGCGGCTCGCCCGCCTGGTCCCCCAGCAACTACGACGACAAGATCTTCGGCGATGTCTACCTGCACGACGCCCTCGAGCGCTCCATGAACCTGGCCAC
>CAYWMC010000212.1:0-4880 GCA_964459345.1 uncultured Klebsiella sp.
AAGCCACTATTCGAATCAACCCCTGGATCGATTCGACCTGGGCGGTGCCTTGAAAGGCTTCAAGACCGCCATGAAAGACGAAGACGCCAAAGATGGCGACGACGACGAAGCCGGCATCAAGAAAGTGGGCGATGCCACTGCGATGAAATCCGAGAAGTCCGACGAGAAAGCCTGACCCCGTTCGCGCGTTCTTTCCTCTCCATTCACCTTGATGCCGGGCGCAGCAGATGTTTGATATTGGTTTCATGGAACTGGTGCTGATCGCTATCGTCTCGCTGGTAGTGATTGGTCCGGAACGGCTTCCTGGTGCCATCAGGACGACCACGTTGTGGATCGGCCGCGCCAAACGCAGTTTCAATCAGGTGAAGAGCGAGATCGAACGCGAGATCAATACCGACGAGATTCGCCGGCAATTGCACAACGAATCCATCATGGCCGGCATCGAGAAGGCCAAGAAGCAGGCTGACACGCTGGTGGAGACGGCGCGACACAATGTCGACGAGTTCGACAACGAAATGAAAACCACACTGAAGAGCGAAGAAAAAGCCTTGCGCGACATCGCCGCCCGCGAAACGGCGAAAAGTGCCAAGCCGGCCGCCGCTCTGGCCCGCGAGACTCCGGCAGCGCCTGTGGAAGACCCGTCCATCTACGACGAAGCACCACTTGAGACCGAGACCACAACTCAGGACGCTGCAGCGGAACCTGTGCCGGAAGCTGAACCTGCCAAGCCAGCCAAACCCGTCGAAGACTTCTACAACAATCCCCCCAGCGGCACCATCCAGCTCAAGGGCGGCGTCTATCGTGCCACTACCTCGCTGGACGACGAGACTGACTCGGGACGTCGCATATGAGCGCCGCGCCAGACCCTGTGAAGCCGGCCGAACTGACGCTGGTCGACCACCTGATCGAATTGCGCGACCGCATCATGAAATCGCTGGTCGCCATTCTGGTGGCGTTCCTCTCCCTGTTCTATTTTTCCAATGACATCTACACCTTCGTCGCGGAGCCGCTTCTCTCGGTGCTGCCGGAAAACAGCGGCATGATCGCGATCGATCCCACGTCGCCCTTCTTCGCGCCGTTCAAGCTCACCTTCTTTGTGTCACTGTGCGCCTCAGCCCCCTACATCCTCTATCAGCTGTGGTCCTTCATTGCGCCGGGGCTTTACAAGAATGAGAAGGAAATCGCCATTCCGCTGTTCGTGTCCAGCGTGGTGCTGTTCTATGCCGGCATCGCCTTCGCGTATTACGTGCTGTTCGGCTTCGTGTTCGCCTTCTTCGTGTCGGTGGCGCCCGAGGGCATCATGGTGACGCCGGACATCAACAGCTTCCTCAGCTTCGCGCTCGCCATCTTCTTTGCATTCGGCATCGCCTTCGAGATCCCGATAGCCGTCTTCATCCTCATCTGGACTGGCATGGTGGAGCCGGACGACCTGGTCGAGAAGCGCCCATACGTGATCGTGGCGTGCTTCGTGATCGGCATGCTGCTGACGCCGCCCGACCCGTTCACGCAGTCGATGCTGGCGATTCCGATGTGGATGCTCTTCGAGGTGGGAATCTTCTTTGGCCGCTTTGCCAACAAACGAGCCGCCGAGCGGGAAAAGGCCGAGGCCGGCTCCGACGCCTGAATGAACTCCCGGGTCAGACCCGCAGCAGGAACGTCACCGGCCCATCATTCTCCAGACCAATCTTCATGTCAGCCCCGAACACCCCAGTGACTACCCGGCAGGGCTGAGTCCGCGCCTGCTCCGCCATGTAGTCGTAAAGCGGCTCAGCAAGTGCGGGCGGCATGGCGCTTGAGAATCCCGGCCGCAGCCCTTTGTCGGTGGTCGCCGCCAGGGTGAACTGGGACACCAGCAGCCATTCACCCGCAATGTCGAGCAGTGACAGATTCATCTTGCCATCCGCATCGGCAAACACGCGATAGTTCAGCACCTTGTGCAGCAGGCGGTCGGCTTTGTGCCGGTCGTCGTCCTTTTCCACGCCCAGCAACACCACCAGCCCTTTGCCAATCTCGCCGCGCACTTGTTCGTCAATGCGCAGACGCCCCCAGTTCACGCGTTGCAGCAGTGCAATCACGACTCAGGCTCCGCCTGGCACAACTTCAGCATTTCCTGCGTGGCGCGAATCAACGCATCGGCGATGCCCGGTTCCACGGCGGAATGACCAGCGTCGCGGATGATGTAAAGCTCGGACTCCGGCCAGCAATTGTGCAGTGCCGTGGCATTGTCCAGGGGGCACACCACGTCATAGCGGCCATGCACGATGAAACCGGGAATGCCCGCCAGCTTGTGGGCATCACGCAGTATCTGGTTCTCTTCCAGGAACGCGTCATTGATGAAGTAATGAGCTTCGATGCGGGCCAGGGCCAGTGCGACGTGGGGATCGCCGAAACGTTCGACTACCTGGGTGTTCGGTCGCAGGGTGGAGCAGCAGCCTTCCCAGACAGACCAGAGCTTGGCTGCCGCCATGCGTGCAATCTCGTCGGGGCCGGTCAGGCGCCGGTGATAGGCCGCGATCATGTCGTGGCGCTCGTCTTCGGGGATGTGTTGCCAGTAGTCTTCCCAGAAATCGGGGAACAGACGACTCGCACCATCCTGGTAGAACCACTGCAGGTCCTTGTCGCGGCACAGGAAGATGCCGCGCAGCACCAGACCCAGCACCCGCTCGGGGAAGGTTTCCGCATACACCAGACTGAGGGTCGAACCCCATGAGCCTCCGAACAGCACCCATTTGTCGATGTGCAGGAACTCGCGGATGGCTTCCATGTCGGCTACCAACGCCTGGGTGGTGTTGTCCTGCAGTTCGGCATGGGGCGTGGAACGCCCGGCGCCGCGCTGATCGAAGACGATGATGTGGTAGTGCTCGGGATCAAAGTAGCGCCGGCTGTTGCCGTCTGTGCCACCGCCCGGGCCGCCGTGCACGAAGAGCACTGGAATGCCCACAGGATTGCCCGACTGCTCCACATGCAGAGTATGCAGGGGCGACACGGGCAGACGATGAGTAGCGAAGGGCTTTATTTCGGGGTAGAGAACCAGCATGAAGATTCCTCAGTGCGATGACGACTGAGGCAATCTTAGGGGACTTCTGCGGGTCTGGCGACTGTCTTGTGGGAGTGGATTCTGTGGAGGAGGATTCTGTGGAGGAGGATTCTGTGGAGGAGGATTTTGTGGGAGCGAGCCACGCTCGCGAATATTCGCGAGCAAGGCTCGCTCCCACAGCTCCCACAGCTCCCACAGCTCCCACAGCTCCCACAGCTCCCACAGGAGCCACACGCACAGATTCTGCCCGGTATCAGCCGCGCGTCGCCGAGCCACGCTCGGAACGCTTGCGCTCGCTCTCGGTGAGCAGCTTCTTGCGCAGACGGATGTGGTTGGGCGTGATCTCGACCAGCTCATCATCCTCGATGAACTCCATGGCCTGTTCCAGCGTGTGTTTCACAGGCGTAGTCAGAACGATGTTCTCGTCTGTGCCCGATGCACGCACGTTGGTCAGTTGCTTGCCCTTGGTGGGGTTCACCACCAGATCGTTGTCGCGGCTGTGCAGCCCGACAATCATGCCTTCGTAGACTTCCACGTTGGGCTCGACGAACAGACGGCCGCGTTCCTGCAGGAACCACAATCCGTAGCCCAGTGTCTTGCCCTTGGTCATGGAGACCAGCACGCCATTCTTGCGCTGACCGATATTGCCGACCTTGATCGGACCGTAGTGGTCAAACACATGGTTCATCATGCCGCTGCCGGAGGTCATGCTCAGGAACATGGAGCGGAAGCCGATCAGTCCGCGTGTCGGCACAATGTACTTGAGGCGTACGCGGCCTTTGCCGTCGAGTGTCATGTCCTGCAGATCAGCCTTGCGCAGACCCAGCTCTTCCATGACGGAACCCTGGTGCTGTTCGTCACAGTCGATGACCAGCGCTTCGTGAGGCTCCTGCATGACGCCATCCACTTCCTGAAGGATTACTTCAGGACGCGACACCGCCAGTTCAAATCCTTCGCGGCGCATGTTCTCGATCAGCACCGACAAGTGCAATTCACCGCGGCCGGACACCTTGTACTTGTCCGGTGTCTCGCCCGGCTCGACGCGCAGGGCCACGTTGTAGATCAATTCGCGTTCGAGGCGGTCACGCAGGTTGCGCGTGGTCACGAACTTGCCATCCTGGCCGGCAAACGGAGAGTCGTTCACCTGGAATGTCATGCTGATGGTCGGCTTGTCGACTGTCAGCGGGGGCATGGCGACAACATGGTCAGGGTCGCACAAGGTGTCGGAGATGTTCAGCTTGTCGATACCGGTGATGCAGACGATCTCGCCGGCACGGGCTTCGGTCACGTCCACGCGCTCCAGACCCAGGTGGCTCTTCACCTGCAGGATCTTGCCCTTGCGGGTCTTGCCTTCGCGGTCGATGATCACGACCTGCTGGTTCACTTTGGCAGTACCGCCGGTTACCCGGCCAATGCCAATAACGCCCACGTAGCTGCTGTAGTCCAACGCACTGATCTGCATCTGGAAAGGCGCATCGACAGCAACAGGGGGCGGGGGCACGCGGTCAATCACTGTCTGGAACAGCGGCGTCATGTCGTCAGCCATCTGGTCCAGCTCAAGACCTGCGAAGCCGTTCAGGGCAGAGGCGTATACCACGGGGAAGTCCAGTTGCTCGTCGGTGGCACCCAGGCGGTCGAACAGGTCGAACACTTCATTGAGCACCCAGTCCGGGCGGGCGCCATCGCGGTCCACCTTGTTGATCACGACGATGGGCTTCAGGCCCTGGTCGAAGGCTTTCTGTGTTACGAAGCGGGTCTGTGGCATCGGGCCGTCCACCGCATCGACCAGCAGCAGCACGGAGTCCACCATCGACATGACGCGCTCCACTTCGCCGCCGAAGTC
>CAYWMC010000213.1:0-4834 GCA_964459345.1 uncultured Klebsiella sp.
GAAGGCGCGGGGCCTGATGAGCGCGTGGATCATCCGCCATCGAATCAGGAAGCCACGCGATTTGCTGGCGTTCGATGTTGATGGCTATTGCTACAGTGCGAAGGATTCGACAGAGAATTCGCCCGTGTTTCTGCGCAGGGAGGGCTGAGCCATGGAGCTGCCTTTCAGTCAGGCCTGCGAGAACAACAAGGATTTCATCCTGGCAGTTCTGCAGCGCCATTTTGCGAAACCCGGCCGCGTGCTGGAGATCGCCGGTGGTACCGGCCAGCACGCCGTACACTTCGCCACGCAACTGCCGTGGCTGCACTGGCAGAGCACCGACATCCCAGGCAATGCTGCCCGCCTGAATATGCGCGTTGCCGCCGCGGCGCTGCCCAATCTGCCCGAAGCGCTACCTCTGGATGTCACTCAACAGGATTGGGGGCTAAGCGGCTTCGACTATCTCTTCAGTGCCAACAGTCTGCACATCATGCCGCGCAGTGCCGTGGTGGATTTCTTCCGCCCCCTGCCCCATGTGCTGAACAGTGGCGCCATCGTCTGCGTGTACGGCCCGTTCAAGTATGCGGGGGAATTCACGACGCCCAGCAATGCCCAGTTCGATCTATGGCTGAAGAGCAATGATCCGCGCAGCGGCGTTCGCGACATCGAGACCGTGCTGGCGCTGGCGGAAGACGCCGGCTTGACGCTGCTGGAGGACAACGCCATGCCGGCCAACAATCAACTGCTGGTGTGGCGCAAGCGCTGATTCGGATCAGGACTAAGGCGTGTTCTCAGCGCCGGACACTGGCGCATCGATCACTGCTGTCTCACGAATCCATTCCCGCCAGATCGACACCAGGAGCGCCATGAGGACGGGCCCGATGAACAGGCCGACGATGCCCATGGTCTTCACCCCGCCGATCAGACCGAAGAACGTAGGCAGGAATGGCAGCTTCACCGGGCCGCCGACCAGCTTGGGTCGCAGGGTCTTGTCCACGATGAACAGCTCCACCGTGCCCCAGGCCAGCAGACCAAGGCCGGCGGTAATGTCGCCGGTGCCCACCAGATAGATCGAGATCAGTGTAAACGTCAGTGGCGCACCGCCCGGGATCAGCGCCATGAAGCCGGTAAGCACACCAAACGCCACCGGTGAAGGCACGCCGGCGATCCAGTAGGCCACACCCAGCACCACCCCTTCCCCGATGGCGATGACCGTCATGCCCATCACCGTGGACGTCACGGTGGCCGGCACCACCCGCGAATAGCGCTGCCAGCGCTCCGGCAGGACGCGTTCGCCCACCTTGTCCAGTTGCCCCGACAGCGCCTGGCCATCCTTGTACAGAAAGAACAGCGTGATCAGCATGAACAGCAGCGTCAGCAGCAGGCCGGCCGTGTCCCAGCCCACGTTCAGTACCCAGCGCGAGATGCCCGTGATCTGCTCGCCGCTCACCAGACTCACGATGACGCCCAGTTGCTGGGGCTCGCTGAGATAGACCGTCCACTGCTGGGCCAGCCAGCTGCCGGCCAGCGGCAGGGCCGCCACCCAGTCGGGCACCGGTGCGCCTTCCTGATTCGCGTGGGTGATCCAGTTCACCGCCGTGCCGATTTCATCCAGCGCGAAGCTGAAGGCGATGGCCAGGGGAATGAGGATGCACAGAATCATGGCAATCAGGGCGATGGAGGCGGCCACCGTCGTGTTGCCGCCACAGCGGGCAAGCAGGCGCAGGAACAGGGGCCAGCTCGCGAAACAGATGATCAGGGCAGCCAGCACCGGCACCAGGAACCCGATGAAGAAGTAGACGCCGGCGGCGAGGATGAAGAGCAGAAGTGCACGGGCGACGGCGACGTTGGTGAAGACGGCTTGCATGTTCAGGGACACTCCTGGGACGAGACTCGGACACACGACCACTCAGTGCGGGGCTTGAGCGCGAGCGCAGTATACAGACTGTCATCGTGCAGTGTGTCTATTGCGCAGGCAGTCTTGCGAGCGTCTGCAGACACACGTCCACCGTCAGCTCCAGCCTTTGAAGCGCGGCCGCTTTGGCCTTGCCCTCGGCACTGGCGCGGAACAGGTGGGGCGTCATGAGCAACAGGTCGGCGATGGCCTCCGGCGTGTCCAGCGCCAGGGCAAAGCGCACACGCTCTTCGTGCTGCAAGGCAAAGCCTTCCGGCACCTGCGGGGCCTTGTCGCGCTCCGGCTTCAAGGTGGGATAAATGATTTCGCGCAGTTCGCGCAGATGTTCGGGGCCGGAGTCCACCTGCAGCAGTCTGCCACCGGGCCTGAGCACCCGCGCAAACTCCGGGTAGACCGGAAAGCCGAACATGCACAGCACCAGGTCGAGAGACTCGGACAGCACGGGCAGATTGGCATTGCTGCCCACCACCCAGGTGCCGGAACGCTCCTGTTTGGCGGCCGCCAGCACCGCCCACTTGGAGATGTCCAGACCCACCACGGCCAGCGGGCGCTCCGTTGCACCAGCCAGTGCGCGCAGGTAATAACCTTCGCCGCAGCCGGCGTCCAGGCAACTCAGTGACGCTGGCGCCGCCGTGCCGTCGGGCGCATCCCGCAACAGCGCCGCGCAGATGGCGGTGGCGATTCTCTGGTAATGCCCTGCATTCAGAAAGCGGCGCCGCGCAGCCACCATCTCCTTGCTGTCGCCGGGATCACGGGAGCGCTTGTTCTGCACGGGCAAGAGGTAAGTGTAGCCCTCGCGGGCGATATCGAAGCTGTGACCGGAAGGGCAGCGCAGGCTCGCCCCTTCGCGTTGCAGCGCCTGCCTGTCCAGAGGGCAGGCCAGCGCCTGAAACGGCAGCAGGCTCATCGCGTCGCGCCTCTCAGCACGACAGGCCGTAGAGTGCGCCGAACTTCGCGCGGGCATACTGCACGAAGGGCTCGGCTGTCAGCTCCTGCCCGGTGGCGCGCCGGCACAGCTCGGGCGCATCGAACCTGCTGCCATGCTGGTGAATGTTGCTGCGCAGCCAGCCGAGCAGGCGCGTGGCATCGCCGCGTTCCAGATCGGCAGCAATGTGGGCGTCCTGCTGCTTCGCCGTGGCCATGAACATGGCCGCATAGAGATTTCCCAGCGTGTACGTGGGGAAGTAGCCAAACGCGGCCTGGGACCAGTGCACGTCCTGCAACACGCCCTGCGTATCGTCGGGTGGCGTGATGCCCAGCAGCGCCTGCATGCCGTCACGCCATGCCCCGGGCAGATCCGCCACCTGCAGATCGCCGTTCACCAGAGCCTGCTCCAGTTCGAAGCGCAGGATGATGTGCATGTTGTAGGTCAGCTCGTCGGCCTCTACCCGGATCAGCGAAGGCTGCACCTTGTTGATGGCGCGGTGGAACTGGGCAACCGACACGTGTCCGAGCTGCCCCGGAAAATGTGCCTGCAGGGTGGCGAAGTGTTTCTGCCAGTAGCCCAGGCTGCGACCCACCTGATTCTCGAACAGCCGCGACTGGCTCTCGTGAATGCCCGATGACGTGCCCTGGGCCAGAGGCGTGCGCGACAGCGCCTCGGCAATGCCCTGTTCGTAAAGCGCATGACCCGTCTCGTGCAGCGTGGCGAAGATGGCCGAGGTCGCGAAGTCGGGCTGATAGCGCGTGGTGATGCGCACATCGTCGCGCCCGAAGCTGGTGCTGAAGGGATGCTGCACTTCGGCAAGGTGGCCGCGTGTGAAGTCATAGCCGATGGACTCGGCTGCATGGCGACAGAAGGTGCGCTGCGCCTCGATTGCAAACGGCTGGTACAGAATGCCGTCATCGATGGCGTCCAGGCGTGCGCCAATGGCCTGAATCAGCGGCACTGTCTCACGCTTGACGGTGGCGAAGATGTCGCGCACGGCGGCCGTCTTCATGCCGCGTTCGTACTGATTGAGCAGTGCATCGTAGCGCTCGTCGGTGTAGCCAAGAATCTCTGCCGATTCCCGTGCGATCGCGACGGCGCTCTCAAGGTGGGGACGAAACGCGGCAAAGTCATTGCGTTCGCGGGCATCTGCCCAGGCTGCCCCTGCCGCGCCAGTGACTTCGCTGCGTCTGCGCACGAATTCTGTCGGGAACAAACGGTCTTCATCGAACTGCCGACGCACGTAGCGCAGCATGCAGGCAGGATCGCTGTCCGGCGCAGCGCCGGCCTGCTCCAGTTCCGCTGCCGCCAGCAGGTCTGCCATCTGCGTGCTGGTGGCCATCTCGTGGGCCAGCTGGTTCAGCGTGGTGATCTGTTGCGTGCGGCCACTGTTGCCCTGCAGGGGCATGAAGGTCTCGCGATCCCAGTACAGCACGGCAATGGACTTGTGAATGTCGGCGAGCGTGTGCAGCCTTGTCAGCGGCGCCTGGTAGTGCGCGCTCATGGCCGGCTGCCCCACAGTTTTGCCACGGCACGTTCACTGCCCACGGCGCCGACGACGATGCAGACCACACTGACAAGAAAGAACACCACGGCAGGCACGAACGCGCCGACACCGCCGGCAATCATGCCGAAGAACAGCGACACACCCGCCAGAAACAGGAACATCGTGCCCACCGCCAGCAGGATCTTGCGATGCGAAGGTTTGTAACCATAGGGCTCGTCGCCCTTCTCGAGAATGTTCAGCAAGGGCGCGAACAAGGTGCGGAGCAATGCGTGCATCAGTGTGGTCCGGATTGCTCCGCCTCCATGTTGCGGTTGACGCCCAGAGCACTCCAGGCCTGGCATGTCGGCATGACCTCGAGTGTGTTGATGTTGACGTGGGCCGGCACCGAGTTCACCCAGTGGATGATCTGCGCCACATCGTCAGCGCTGAGCGGTTTGGTGCCCTCGTAGACCTTGTCAGCACGTGACGCGTCGCCCTTGAAGCGCACGGTGGAAAAATTGGTGTC
>CAYWMC010000214.1:0-4809 GCA_964459345.1 uncultured Klebsiella sp.
CATGTACATGAACGCGGTGAAATCCGACACGCGGGCTGCCTGCTGCATGTTGTGCGTCACGATGATGATGGTGTAACGCTCCTTGAGATCGTTGATGAGTTCTTCGATCTTCAGGGTGGAGATTGGGTCCAGAGCCGATGCCGGCTCGTCGAGCAGCAGCACTTCTGGCTCCACAGCCACTGTTCTCGCGATGACAAGTCGTTGCTGCTGACCACCGGAGAGCCCCAGCGCGCTGTCATGCAGACGATCCTTTACTTCGTCCCACAGGGCCGCCGCCATCAGCGACTTTTCGACACTCTCGTCCAGAATGCGTTTCTTGTTGATGCCTTGTATGCGCAGCCCGTAAGCCACGTTCTCGTAGATGGTCTTGGGGAATGGATTCGGCTTCTGGAATACCATGCCGACGCGGCGTCGCAAGTCGGCCACATCCACGGAGCGATGGTAGATATCCTCGCCATCCAGCGCGATGCTGCCCTGGATATGACAGCCTTCCACCAGGTCGTTCATGCGATTGAAGCAGCGCAGCAGCGTGGACTTGCCACAGCCTGACGGCCCGATGAACGCAGTGACGCGCTGACTGGGGATGCTCAGATTGACGGACTTCAATGCCTGCGCGGCACCGTAGTAAAGATTCAGATCCGTCACCCGCAGGCAGCAGGGCAGTTCGTCGGCTCGCAGACTCTGCTCGTGGCCGCCGAGTTTCGACATGTCGATCTTCTTGAATTTCGACCGGCTCGCCGGTGCGTATTCCGTATTTGAATCAGTCATTGCGAAAACATCCGTTGCGTTTGCGTAAGTGTAACAGCGCTTTACATATCCAGGGACTTGAATTTTTCACGCAGGCGATTGCGGATCGACACTGCGAGCTGATTCAGCAGGGCTACCACCAGCACCAGCAGAAACGCCGTCGCGAACACCAGCGGGCGGGCCGCTTCCACATTGGGACTCTGAAAGCCGACGTCGTAAATGTGAAAGCCCAGATGCATGAATTTCTGATCAAGATGGAAGTAGGGATAATTGCCATCCACCGGCAAGGCAGGCGCCAGCTTGACCACACCCACCAGCATCAGAGGTGCCACTTCACCCGCGGCGCGGGCGACGGCCAGAATCAGGCCGGTCATCATGGCCGGGCTGGCCATCGGCAGAACGACGCGCCAAAGCGTTTCGAACTTGGTAGCTCCCAGTGCCAGACTGCCTTCACGCAGGCTGCGCGGAATGCGCGCCAGACCTTCTTCTGTGGAAACTATGACGACGGGCACGGTGAGCAACGCCAGCGTCAGGGAAGCCCACAACAATCCAGGTGTACCAAATGTTGGTGCCGGCAGAGCTTCCGGGTAGAAAGCCTGATCCACTTCTGCCCCGACGAAGTAAATGAAGAAGCCCAGACCAAACACGCCATACACAATCGACGGTACGCCCGCGAGATTGTTCACGGCAATGCGGATGATGCGGGTGACGATGCCCTGGCGCGCATATTCGCGCAGATACACGGCGGCGATCACGCCAAAGGGGGTCACGAACACGGACATCAGCAACACCATGACCACGGTGCCGAAAATCGCAGGGAAAATGCCGCCTTCCGTGTTGGCCTCGCGGGGTTCGTCAGAGAGGAACTCCCAGAGCTTGGAACCATACACGGACAGCTTGTTGCCGATGTGCATGCCGTTGGGCTGATAGGCACGGACGATCTCGGAGATGGCGATCTCTGTCTCTTCGCCATTCATCGCCGCCATGACGACGGAATCGCGATCGCTTTCTTCATACAGCGCATTCAAACGCGTCTGCATTTCCTCGTACAGGGAGTTCCATTCAGCCCGTTCGGCAGCAATCGCCGCGAGAGCGGATTCCGTGGCTTCGCCGCGCAGCTCGAGACCACGCTGTTGCAGACGCAGGCGTTCCAGAGCGTAATTGACTTCGCCGATCTCGTCTTTCTCCAGACTTGCTATCTGTTCATGCAGTGCCAGGGCTCTCTCGACTCGTGGCTGCAGAGCAAGCCACGCACTGCTGTCCTGTTCGTTGGCGGGATCACTGGTGGCGACAGTCGTGCCAGCTTCGCGCACTTCCTTCACATAGCCATAGAAATTGCCCCACTCGCGACGCTCGAAGGTCGTCAGGTTCAGCGGGTAGCGAATCTCACTCAGGTAATCCGTCAGCAGCCAGGTGTAGTCACTGCCATTCAGGTCACGATTGCCGATCTTCACCAGTTCGCGCTCGTGGTAGGGCTGATCGGCGGACACGGGAATTCCCGAGGAAATGATGCGATCGGCACTGACGACTTCGCTGCCAACCCGCTCACCCACAATCTCGCGTACCAGAGGTTCACCCTCGCTGACAGGCTGCTGGTATTGCGCCAGCATGATGTCCTTGGGCCAGAAGTGGCCGAGGCCGTTGATGGCCAGAAGTGCCAGCAGGCCCACCGTCATGATGATGCTGATGGCCACAGCGCCGGCATTGACCCAGATCCAGGGAGTCCCGCTGGCGAAAAACTTCTGTACGTTGTTGTTGCTCATAGATTGCTGTACTTGCGTCGCAGACGCTGTCGGACGATTTCGGCGAGGGTGTTGACCACGAAGGTGAACATGAACAGCACCAGCGCGGCCAGGAACAGGATGCGGTAGTGCGTGCTGTCCACTTCCGATTCAGGCACTTCCACTGCGATGTTGGCTGCCAGAGTCCGCATACCTTCGAAGATGTTGATATCCATGATGGGCGTGTTGCCAGTGGCCATCAGCACGATCATGGTCTCACCCACCGCGCGTCCCATGCCGATCATCAGGGCCGAGAAGATACCGGGGCTGGCGGTGGCCAGGACGACGCGGCTCAGCGTCTGCCATGGCGTGGCACCCAGCGCCAGAGAGCCATAGGTCAGCTGCCTGGGCACTGTGAAGATCGCGTCTTCAGCGATGGAGAAGATGGTCGGAATGACGGCGAAGCCCATGGCCAGTCCTACGACCATGGCATTGCGCTGGTCATAGGGAATGCCCATGTCATTGGTGATCCAGACGCGCATGTCTCCGCCAAAGAACATTTGTTCCAGTGGCACTGCGAACAGAAACGCCAGATACACACTGATCAGGATCACCGGGACCAGCAGGGCTGCTTCCCAGCCGTCCGGCACCTTGAAGCGCACTTCCTCCGGAAGTCGTGTCCAGGCGAAGGACGCCAGCAGAATCCCTATGGGCACCAGCAACAGCATGTTGAAGATGCCCAGCAGATTGTTCTCGAGGAAGGGCGCCAGCCAGAGACCTGCCAGGAAGCCCAGCACTACCGTCGGCAGCGCCCCCATCAGTTCGATCAGTGGCTTGACGCTCTGGCGCATGCGCGGCGCCATGAAGTAGCCCGTGAAAATGGCGCCGCAGACAGCCAGCGGTGCCGCGAGAATCATGCCGTAGAACGCGGCCTTGAGTGTGCCGAAGGCCAGAGGCGCAAGGCTGTATTTGGGCTCGAAATCGTTGTTGGCTGCCGAGGACTGCCAGATGAACTCCGGCTCCTGATAGTTTTCATACCAGACCTTCTCCCAGAATGCCTCCCACGACACCTCCGGGTGACGGTTGAGAATACTGAACATGGAGAAACTGCCGTCGGCCTTCTCGATCAGCAGGCCATCGCCGCGAGCGGCCACGGCGATCGCCTTCGGAGCGCCTGTCACCAGAGGCTCGTAGGCCACCTCGCGATGGGCAGTGGAGTTGTAGATGCCGATATAGCCCTGGTCATTGGCCATCACGAAATTCTTGCGACGCTGCTCGGAGCTGAGCGCCACGACGCGGCTGCCTGCCTCGAATTCACGCACCTTCTCGATTCCGAAACCACCGTCCCGGCGCACCAGGAACCATTGGGCAATGGAGCCTTCACTGTCGCCCACCAGCAGGGAAATGCCACCCAGCAGGAAAGTGACTTCCGTCAGACGACGGGGAGAATCCACCAGCAGCACTTCTTCCGTGACCACAGGCGTGCCATTGCTGAAGGCGGGCCGGATATCCACCAGACTCAGACGCCCTGAGGCGCCAATGGCAAACAGCCAGCGCCGGTCGACATCCAGATACAACTGATCGACGCTGGGAATCAGGCCGTTGAGGGTGACGATCTCGGTCTCCCATTCAGCCTCGCCTGCCGCGCTGAACGAGGACAGCAGGCTGGTTTCACGAACGGCTCGCAACAGACTGACATCGCCTGCGCTGCTGCCACCCGCCAGCATCAGTTCTCTGGCGCTGGAGCGCACGCTGACGCGCGCTACGGATTGATTGTCGAACAGGGCGAAAGGCTCTTCGCCGAAGGGGTAGGAAACCTCTGGCGTGACCACACGCGCATTGTTCTCACCAAACTCTTCGTCGTAGCCATACTGCGCGATCAGCACGTCGCCGCCAGACAGTCCCAGCGCAAAAATGCCGCTGACATCTGTATCGAGTGCGAAGCTGCTGATGGTCTGGCCTTCGGGAACCGGCAAGGCAATGCGCCCGATCACTTCACCATCATCGGTGTTGAAGTACACGGCCTGACCATCGGTCCCCAGCCGCATTGCCACTTGCAGGCGCTCTTCCACCGCCAGGTGCAGGACGTCAGCGGTGTTCGGCACATCCAGCTGAAAACTGCTTTGCTCCTGAATGTAGGCGCCGCGAAACAGGGGCATCACTTCATAGATCAGGTACAGGAAGATCACCAGGATGGCGGCGATGACGCCCAGGCCACCAATGGCGATCAAGGCTGCTGCCAGTTTGTCCTTGAAGTGACGAAACTTGCGACGTGAAATGACTGCGGCAGTCGCAGCGAATGCTGCTCCTGCCGCGGATTCTGGGGCCTTGGGAGGCAAAG
>CAYWMC010000215.1:0-4780 GCA_964459345.1 uncultured Klebsiella sp.
CTGCGCAGCGCGCTGAGCGAGTCCCCGGCCAGCACGCCGCAGCCGGACTGGCTGGCCCTGCAGCAACGCGTGCGCCAGGAACTGCGGCCGCAATTGCCTTGGTGGCGACACGTGCTCGCCATCCTCAACCCGGTGCCCTGGCTGAAGACCCACTGACCCGAATCACCCACACCCCGCTGGCAGGCTGAGCCCGCAAGGGCGCTGCTGCAGCGGCACGGAGAACATGCATGAGCCTGGAACTCGCCACAGAACAGACGCCCGCCCCGACCGCAGAGGCAGCCACCCCTGACACCGCCGCCAGCGCCGCACAATCGCAGCGCCTGCAGCAGGCGGTCAGCGTCCTGCAGCGTCTGGCACAGGCCGTGCGCCAGCAGGTGCTGGGCCGCGACGATGTCATCGAACTGGCCATCATCGCCCTGATCGCCGATGGTCATGTGCTGCTGGAGGACTTCCCCGGCTCGGGCAAGACCACGCTGGCCAAGGCGCTGGGCGAGGCCATCGTGCCCTCGGCGCAGGACCTGGCCGAAGGCGTGAACTCCACCATCGCGCCGTTCCGCCGTATCCAGTTCACCCCTGACCTGCTGCCCTCCGATGTCACCGGAGGCGCCGTCTTCGACACCCACAGCAACAGCTTCCACTTCCGTCACGGCCCGATCTTCGCCCATGTGGTGCTGGCCGACGAGATCAACCGCACCTCGCCCAAGGTGCAGTCCGCCATGCTGGAGGCCATGGGCGAGAAACAGGTCACGGTGGACAACACCACCTACACGCTGGACAAGCTGTTCTTCGTGATCGCCACGCAGAACCCGCTGGACCTGGTGGGCACCTATCCCCTGCCCACGCCGCAGCTGGACCGCTTCCTGTTCAAGATCACCATGCAGCACATCGACCGCGCCAGCGAGCTGGACGTGCTGGACACCTACAAGAGCCGGCGCGACAGCGGCAGTGCGGCCAGGGTGCAGGTCACCCGCAGCGACGTGCTGATGGCCCGTGCCGCGATCGACGAGGAAGTGGTGATTGCCCGCGCCATCAAGACAGCGCTGGTGGATATCTCCCGCACCCTGCGGGAGGACGAGCGCGTGCTGCAGGGCAACTCCACCCGCAGCATGGTGCTGCTGTTGCCGGCATTGCAGGTGCTGGCGGCGTTGCGCGGCCGCAGCTATGTCAGCGCCGAGGACATCGAAACGCTGCTGCCCCGCGTGCTTGGCCACCGGATCGAGCTGGCGCCAGGCGTGGCCGACCTGAACAAGGTGCTCAAGGACTGCATGCGGGAGCCCATGGAAGCGCTCGCCCGCACCACGCTGCGCCAGGAGCCCTGATGCAGGCCTGCGAATTGCCCAGTCACTGCGGGAGACCCTGTAGGAGCGAGCTTGCTCGCGAACCGACTGGCTCTCTTCGCGAGCAAGCTCGCTCCTGCAGAGTTCCCCTCACGCTCCTTCTCTGGCTCTGGCTGTGCGTCTGCGCGCCATTGACCCTGGCACAGGACGACATCGGCGGCATCAACCTGCCCGGCGCCGCCACGACCTGTTTCGGCATGCTGGGCATCACCGAGGCGCGGGCACTGGAGATCTGCGACGCGCTGGCCCTGCGCGAGAACGTGCGCGCCCGCGAGCTGGCCCAGCGCTGGATTGCCGAGCAGCCCGACTCGGCAGCCGCCCAGTTTGCGCTGGCAGAAGTGCTGGTGCGGGTGGAGGGCAATCTGGCCCGCGCGCTGTTCCACCTGAACCGCGCCGAAGAACTCACCAACTACACCTCGCTGGGACGCGCCATGGCCTCGGGCGCTCCGGAGTGGCACTACCTCACGATCTCCCAGCTTTCCTATGTCCATCAGCTGATGGGCAATCAGCAGGCCTCGCTGGATTACCTCGACAAGATCGAAGCTGTTTATGGCCAGGAAGTGGAATCCTTCCGCGGCTGGCCGCTGATCAAGATGCAGAAGTGGGAAGAGGCCCGCGCCAGTGCCGAGAGTGTGCTTGCCACCAGCAACGACGCCCGCGAGCGCAGCCGCGCCTGGAACACCCTGTGTGCGGTGGAGCTGTCGGAACTGCGCCCGGCCGAGTCGCTGGAGGCCTGCGACCGCTCCATCAATGAAGACGAAGCGCTTTCCGAAGGTGAGAACGGCGACCCGGACACCGTCTATCTGATGAATGCCTCGGAAGTCTCGCTCAGCATGCTGCGCATGGAGGACGCCGAGGACTATCTGACCCGCGCGTCGCGCTATCTGGACCCGGAGAGCGTGGGCGACCCGTGGATCTACCTGCTCTTTCTGTACATGAACCAGAGCCGTTTCGACGAGGCCCGCACCGCCCTGGACAACATGCTGGTCTGGCGCGATCAGCAGGAACCCATCGTGGGGGTGATGAATCGCGCCGAGCACTTCCTGGTCAGCGCCATGTTCCTGACCCTGGCCGGCTACCCCGAGGATGCCGCCACCCTGAGCGCCACGGCCCTGAATCAGCCTGACCGCACGGGATCCTACAGCGCCGACGAGGCGCAGAAAGACTCCATCGCCGCGCTGATCAATCACATCGCCAACCAGACGGCCTGGGAACAGGCACTGGAGAACGCCGCCACGCTGGACTTCGGCGACGCCCTGCTGGCCCGGGCCAGCGCCCTCACCTTCCGCTTCAAGGCGTGGCGTTCCGCCCGTCACGCGGCCGCCCTGTTTGCCGACACCCAGGTGCTGCTCAATCGCCTGCGTCCCTATGCGCCGCTGGACGTGCACATCCCCGAGTG
Source organism: uncultured Klebsiella sp. (assembly GCA_964459345.1). GTDB lineage: Bacteria > Pseudomonadota > Gammaproteobacteria > Pseudomonadales > Pseudohongiellaceae > UBA5078. The sequence continues at coordinate 2,737 of CAYWMC010000215.1, forward strand.
GATCGAGCCCGAGCTGATCACGATCATGGGCGAAGGCGTGATGTCGACACTGCTGGAGCAGGCCCGCACCGCCGGCGCGTTCAGCCTGAATGATGGGTACTACTTCGCGTATCACACCGAGATCGCCGCCCAGCGTGGCGATGACACCCGCACGCTGGAGAACGCCGCACGGGCCCTGAGCCTGCTGCCACCCCAGGAGATGCTGCTGCGCGCCCGTCTGTCCGCCCGTATCGCCGATGCCGCCTGGCGTCTGGGGGAGTTCGAGGTGGCCCGCAACAATTATGAGCAGGCGCTGGAGAATGACCCGAGCATCCTGCGCCGGCTCGGCCTGTCCCTGCCCGTGCGCATCAGCGGCGTCGATGAGCCCTTCGTGCGCCAGGTGATCGGCTATCTGGAAGCCTCGCCGCGTTTTCATGCCCACCCGGAAGGGCTGTCGCTGGAAGTGTTTCCGCAGAACGACCTGACCATCTGCCTGAGCACCCTCGGCGGCGCCCCGCTGTCCTGTGTGCAGATGGGCGCCTTCGACGAGACCCTCACGTTGACCCCGGCCCAGCAGCTGGTGCAGGAGTTCCACAGCCAGACCTTCGGCCTGGGCTATGACATCAGCCAGGCGCAGCGCATGCGCCTGCTGGGCTCCAGCGTCATCCTCAGTTCCCAGATCAATTCCGCCGCCCGCCAGAACCGCGACTCCGTCATCCAGCAGCGCCCGCCCTCAGGACCTTGAATGTCAGCACTTCCCATTACCCATCTTTCCCGTGGCCTGATCCTGCTGCTGGCCATGGTCTCTGCCCTTGGCCCGGTGGCCATGCAGATCCTGCTGCCCGGCGTGCCCATCATCAAGGAGAGCTTCCAGGTCAGCACCGGCGTGGCGCAGCTCACGCTCAGCCTGTCCATGGCCGCCATCGCCCTGGCCACCCTGGCCTATGGCCCGCTGTCTGACCGCTTCGGCCGCCGGCCCGTGCTGATTCTGGGCATGTCCATCGCGGTGGTCGGCTCGCTGCTGTGCATCATTGCCCCCACCATCGAACTGCTGATCGCGGGACGCTTCGTGCAGGCGGCAGGCGGTGCCGTGGGCATGGTGGTGGCCCGCGCCATCGTGCGGGATGTCTATGATGCCCGGGAGTCTGCCTCGGTCATCGCCACCCTGGTCATGGTGATGGTGGTGATGCCGATGCTCTCGCCCGCCGTGGGCGGCGAACTGATGGTGCGCTTCGACTGGCACTCGGTGTTCCTGCTGGTGGCTGTCATCAGCGCCGTGCTGGTAGTGCTGCTGTGGCTGCAGCTGCCCGAGACCCTGCAGGAACCCGTGCCCTTTTCCGGAGTGCAGGACCTGCTGCGCACGTACAAGTCGCTCTGGCAGGACACGCTGTTCCGCGGCTACAGCCTGTGTGTGGCCTTCGTGTCCGTGGTGTTCTTCAGCTTCATCTCGGCCGCGCCCGAAATCATGGTGAGTGTGCTGCACCGGCCGGCCACGGAATATGGCTATTACTTCATCATCGTGCCGCTGGGCTTCATGGCGGGCAATTACATCACCCGGCACTACGGACGCCGCTTCGGCATCCACCGCATGATCGACTACGGCTCCCGCCTGAGCATTCTCGGCATCATGCTGGCGCTGGCCTTGCAGGCACTGGGCTTCACCCACCCCGCCGCGCTGTTCCTGCCGGTGGCGCTGGCGATTCTGGGCAATGGCATCACCCTGCCCAATGCCCAGGCGGGCGCCATCAATGCGGCGCCGAAGATGGCAGGCAGTGCCTCGGGCCTGACGGGCTTCATGCAGATGGCGTTCTCGGCGGTGGCGGCCCAGGGGGTGGCGCTGATCTTCAACGGCACGGTCTACCCGATGCTGTTGCTGATGCTGGGGGGGGCGGTGGTGTCGTTGGTGAGTTTTCGAATGTTGGTAGCTGAGGACTGAGCGGGCCTGCCGGCAGAGGCTGCCTGGGCCTTTTGCTGGGGTGGATTCTTGCGGTCCGGGCCGGGGGGGGGGGCGGGGTGGGGGCTGGCGCGAGAGCGGGCGGGGGACCCACGAAGGAGCGAAAAAAAG
>CAYWMC010000216.1:0-4770 GCA_964459345.1 uncultured Klebsiella sp.
TGCCGTAGTGCGCGCGGCTGGAGGTGTTGCCTTCGCCCTTGTAGAGCACTTCCTGTTCAACCAGCGCATTGCCTGCCAGTTTGGCGCGCATCAGAGCTGTGTGACTGCCGCCCCCGCCCTCCGGGCTGGAATACGTGATGTAGAGCCAGCCATTGCTGGCATAGTCGGGGTGCAGCGCAATATCGAGCAGGCCGCCCTGACCGTTCACATGCACCTCGGGCACGCCCTCCAGCGGCTCGCTGAGCTGGCCATCACTCACGCGGTAGAGCTCGCCGCGGCGGTTGGTCACCAGCATGTCGCCGTCGGGCAACCACGCCATGCCCCAGGGCAGCGGGATGTCTGCGGTGACGACTTCAGTGCGGAAGCCCGGCTGTGTCTGCGCCTGTGTGCTGCCGAAGGGCAGCGCCATGGCGAGCAGGGCAAGCGCGAGAAGGGGGCCTTTGCTGCGAATGCTGAACGACGTCATGAGGGAGTCCTGTGCAGAGGTTCGTATGGCCGGAAGTGCCGGCCGGGCATTGTAACCAACTCTTCGGGTTGGAAGCACCTCTGGCTGTTCGCGGGCAAGCCCGCTCCCACAAAGGCAGCCGGTCCCACAAAGGCGGACAGTCTCACAGAGACGTCAGCAGAGGCTCACCGGCGAAATGCGCCGCCAGGTTGTCGATCACCAGCTGGCCCATGGCGCGGCGTGTCTCGTGCGTGGCGCTGCCGATATGCGGAAACAGCACCACGTTGGGCATGGCCCGCAGCGCCTCGGGCACCTGCGGCTCGCGGGCATACACATCCAGGCCGGCACCTGCAATCACGCCTTTTTGCAGAGCGGCGATCAGGTCGGCCTCGTTCACCGTACTGCCGCGTCCCACATTCAGGAAGATGCCCTCCGGCCCCAGCGCGCGGAACACCTTCATGTCGACGATGGCGTCCGTCTCGCGGCCACCCGGCAACATCGAGAGCAGAATGTCGCTCACCTTCGCCAGGGCGCCGATGGAATTGTAGTAGGGGAAGGCCACGGCCTTGGGGCTGCGGTTGTGATACGCAATCTTCATGCGGCAGGCCAGGGCGCGCAGCGCGATGTCTTCGCCGATGGCGCCCATGCCGATGATGCCCAGGGTCTTGCCCGCCAGCGAGCGTCCGAAGGGGAAAGGACCCTGTGGCCACTGGCCTGAGCGCACGAACTGATCGGCCTGTATCAGGTTGCGGGAGGTCGACAGAATCAGCGCCAGTGCGATGTCTGCCACTGCATCGTTGAGCACCCGGGGAGTGTTGGTCACGTGGATGCCGCGGGCCCGGGTGATGCCGAAGTCGATGCCGTCGGTGCCGACACCGAAGCAGCTGATGATCTGCAGATTGGGCAACTGATAAATCAGCGGGCTGGTGGCCCAGGACGCCGACGCCACGGCCACGCAGTCGGGCGCCAGCCGGGTGATCAGGGCCTGCTGTTCCTGCTCATTCAACAGCCAGAGCTTGTGGGTGTCGTACTCGGCATCCAGCGCCGCGATGGTGTCGGCGTGAAAGGCATTGGCTATCAGCAGAGGGGGGCGTGTGTTTGTCATGCGGGCGATTCTAGCAGACATGTTCCGGCCTGCTGCGACAATCTGCCGCTTAGCAATCCCGGGGGCTTCGGGTACACTGCCGGGCAGTGACGCAGCATCCCGATGCCGCCGGCGCCAACCAACGACTGCACCATCCCCACTACGATGAGGTGAACCATGAAAAGAATTTCTCTGCTGCAGGCCGCTGGCGCTGCACTTCTGACATTGCTGCTGCAGGCAGGCGCCTGGGGCCACAGCTCCGCGTCCGGCACTGTGCCTGGCAATGGCCAGACAGTGTCTTCCCCGCAAATGCTGATGCTGTCTTTCGACGGCTCGGTCCGTCTGGTGCGCCTGACCGTGTCCGGCAGCGCAGGACCAGTGGATGTGGGATTCGTGCCGCAGGCCACTGCCAGCGCAAGCTTCCATGTGCCGATGCCGACTCTGGCGGCCGGCACCTACCGCGTGGACTGGACGATTCTGGGCGAAGACGGCCACTCCGTCAGCGAGAACTTCACGTTCAATGTAGACCCGAATGCCCCGGCAGCCGTCATGCCTGAACACGGTGCAGGCGGCGGCGACGCACACGTTCACTGATCATGTTCAATGCCGGGCCGTGGGAGCTGGCGACGCTGCTGAGCAAGCTCGTCGCCTATGCTGGTTTCGTCAGCTTCTCGGGCGGTCTCTTCGTGTTCTGGCTGGGCACACGCCCGGGCCAGGGGTCTGACTCTGCAGCAGCACGCTGGTCTGTGGCGGCACGCGCCCACCTCGTCTCCCGCACCATTCTCAAAGCTGTCGCCGCACTGGCGGCGCTGGTCCTGTATTTCCTGCTGCAGATCGGACTGATCAACCAGAACGGGCTGCGGGGCATGTTCGACACCTTCATGGCGGGCATTCTGCTGCAGTCCACGGTAGGTTACGGCGTGATCATGCGCGTGGCAGGAATCCTGCTGCCGCTGACGGGCCTGCTCCTGGCGCGCCGCGCGCTGCTGGCCAAAGACTCTGCGCGCATTGCCCCACGGCTGCTGGTCAGCTGGATCGTCGGTGCTCTGCTGTTCAGCGGCTCTTTCGCAGTGCTCGGCCATGTGGTCAATCTGTCTCTGCTCGCCCAGCTGGCCATCGTGCTGCACACCCTGGCCATCAGCCTGTGGGTGGGTGCCCTGTATCCGCTCTACGTGCTGTGTGATCGCGAGCCTGCCGATGCCGTGCTGCCCGTGCTGCGTCGTTTCGGCGTCTGGGGCTGGGGCATCACTGGCAGTCTGCTGGCAACGGGCGTGTTTCTGCTGACTCAGCTCGTGGAAGCGCCGGGCGACATGTTCTCAACCCCCTACGGGCTGCTGCTCTCGGCCAAGATCGTGCTGGTGCTGGCCCTGCTGGGGCTGGGCGCTCTCAACAAGTTTCATCTGGTGCCTGCGCTGCAGTCGGCGGGTGCTGCCAGGCTGCACAAGTCCATTGCGGCAGAGCGTGCGCTGGTGCTGCTGATCCTGATTCTGACGGCCTGCCTGACCACGCTCACCGGCCCTTCCCACATGAGCTGACGTCCGCACACGACTCCTGTAATAAATCTGCAAAGAATTTGTAATGTTTCTGGCCTTTGTCTAGACTCCGCGCCAATGAATTATTTCGACATTTCATACACGGCGATCGGCGGTCTGGGACTCTTTTTCCTGGGCCTCAAATTCCTTTCCGAAGGCCTGCAATCAGGCAGCACCGAAGCCCTCCAGCGCATTCTCGCTACTCTCACCCGCAATCGCGTACTGGCTGTCCTGGCAGGCTTCGGCATCACGGCCGTGGTGCAGTCCAGCAGCATTTCCACGGTGATGACCGTCAGCCTGGTCAATGCCGGCCTGATGGAGTTGAAGCAGGCCATCGGCGTCATTCTCGGGGCCAATATCGGCACCACCATCACGGGCTGGATTCTGTCGATCAAGGTGGGCAAGTACGGCCTTCTGCTGGTGGGCATGGGCATCTACCCCATGATGGCCGGCAAGAGTGTGCGCACCAGTGCCATCGGCAAGACGCTCGTGGCGCTGGGCCTTGTGTTCACCGGTCTGGAGTTCATGAGCGGCGCCTTTGCCCCGCTGCGTGACGACCCCGGTTTCATCTCCTACATGCACCTGTTCGATGCGCGCTCCCTGGGCAGCCTGCTGGCGTGTGTGATGATCGGCTGTATTCTGACCATCATCATCCAGAGCAGCTCGGCGATGCTGGGCATCACGATCACGCTGGCCACCACGGGCATCATCGACTTCAATACCTCGGTGGCGCTGATCATCGGCGAGAACGTCGGTACTACCATCACGGCACAACTGGCTGCCATCGGTGCGAACACCTCTGCCGTGCGTGCTGCCCGTGCCCACGCGGTGTTCAATATTCTGGGTGCCATCATCTTTGTGACGATGTTCCCCTTCTACGTCGCCTTCATTGAGTGGCTGGTCGCCAACCCGGCCGACACCCTTGATGCTCAGGGTGGCCGTCCGCACATCGCCTTCCACATCGCCGTGGCCCACACCATGTTCAACGTGCTGAACGTGCTGCTGTGGATACCGCTGATCGACTATCTGGTGAAGTTCGTGATCTGGATGGTGCCCAGCAAGGGCGAAAAGGAAGTGCACAAGCTCAAGTATCTGGGGACGCGCGTGACCATGGCGCCGGAAGTGGCGCTGCAGCAGGCCGATCTGGAAATGGACAACATGATCGAGATCACCCGCGAGATGTTCAACCTGACCCGCGACTATACCGTCGGCGAGCAGCACGACAAGGCAGCCTTCGACCGCATCAATCACCTGGAAGACATCACCGACAACATCGAAGAGGAGATGATCAACTTCATCACCACGGTGCTGACGGATTCCGTGACCCAGGGGCAGTCGTCCCGCGCCTATGGCCTGATCCGCATGGCCGATGAGCTGGAAAGCATTGCCGACAGTCTGCAGTCCTTCAGCATCTACCGCTCGCGCCTGTACAAGCAGCGCGAGGCCCTGAGCCAGGAAGCGTGGGATGATCTGAAAGAGTTCTACAACGAAGTGGATACCTTTGTGGGCCGCGTAGCTGCTGCCCGCAAGAAGCGCGCTGACTCCACCCGCATCACCGGCCTGCTGGAAGAGGCCAAGCGTTTGAACAAGCTGGCCAACACCATGCGCGACCGGCACCTGGAACGGCTGAAGAACGGCACCTGCCAGTCACTGCCGGCCCAGACGTACAGCGACATGTTCGTGTCCCTGCGCCACATCAAGAACCACGC
>CAYWMC010000217.1:0-4761 GCA_964459345.1 uncultured Klebsiella sp.
ATCATGCTGAGCTACTTGCTGCCATTCACCGCTTTCTTCGTACTGGCGCTGCGTGCCCTGCATGGCGGCCTGTCGGTGCAGGGTGACAGTGTGGCCCGGCAATACGCGGGCAATCTCTTCGCGCTGGCGGGCGGCTTTCTGATCTTCCTCGTGCTGCAATACGGCAGCCTGTTTGTGACAGGCTTCCTGCTGACGCCCTCCGAGCCGCTGAACACCATCGTGATGATTCAGTTCGTGCCGCTGCTGGCCATTGTGGCCATCCTCAGCACCTGGACGTATCGCCTCACCGCGTCGTGGCTGCCCGGCGCCTTCATCAACGGACTGTTCGTCAGCTGGTATGTCGTGGCGGGTCAGGCCACACAGTTTGCCGTGAACTAGACAGGAACCCCTTGTGCTGCAGCGACACCCGTTCGTCCTTCTGCCTGCTCTGCTGGGGCTGACACTCATCAGTTTTCTGGTGTCCTTCAGCAGTGGCAGTGCCGATCTGGGTATTGGCGCCGTGCTTTCGCAACTTGTCGGTCAGGAACAGGGGCTGCAGCAGCAGATTCTTTTCGAGCTGCGCATTCCACGCAGCATTGCTGCCTTCATCACTGGAGCACTGCTGGCCCTGTCTGGCGTGATCATGCAGGTGCTGCTGCGCAACCCCCTGGCAGACCCCTATATTCTCGGCATCTCCGGCGGCGCCGCCGTGGCCGCCCTGGCTGCCATCCTGCTCGGAGCCAGTGCCCTGTGGATCTCCAATGCTGCGTTTGCCGGTGCGCTGCTGTCCATTGCAATTGTGTTCGGCATCGCGCGGGCAAGCGGCGCCTGGTCGTCCACGCGCCTGCTGCTGACGGGCGTGGTCGTCTCGGCGGGCTGGGGCGCGATGATCAACATCCTGCTCACCACCAGCGCCAACAACAGCGTCTACAGCATGTTGTTCTGGCTGATGGGCGACCTGAGCCAGAGCAGCGCCGGCTGGATCAGCGCCGGCATTCTGCTGCTGGGCTTCCTGCTGATGATGTGGCAGGCCCGGGCGCTGAACGTGCTGGCGCGCGGCGACCTGCAGGCCGAGGCGCTGGGGGTGAACGTGCCGCGCCTGAAGCTGTTCCTGTATTTCGCTACCTCTGTGCTGACCGCCTGTGCCGTGACCATCGCCGGATCCATCGGCTTTGTCGGACTGGTCATTCCCCACATGCTGCGGCTGCTGGGGGCGAGGGATCACCGATTGCTGATTCCCGCGGCCGTGTTGCTGGGCGGCAGCTTTCTCATGATCGCCGACAGTGTGGCGCGCAGCATCGTGGCGCCCCTGCAACTGCCAGTCGGTGTGGTCACGGCCATGATCGGCGTGCCAGTCTTCCTGCTGATTCTGCGGCATACCCGCAGTGCACGGGAGTGAAACGATGAGCGCTGCCCCGGCCATTCTCGAAATTCGCGACTTGCGACTGGAGATCGCAGGCCAACGCATCTGTGACTCCCTGTCGCTGCAGCTGCACGCGGGCGAGTGCCTGGGCGTGCTGGGCCAGAACGGCACCGGCAAGACCACGCTGCTGCACACACTGGCGCGTCTGCGCGCCGCCCAAGGGGGCGAGATATTCCTGCACGGGAAAAGCCTGAACACCTGGTCCAGAAAGGCACTGGCGACCCAGCTTGGCGTGCTGTTTCAAAGCAGCAGCGACAGCATGCCGGCGAGCGTGGAGGAAACAGTTCTCATGGGGCGCCACCCGCACCTGCCCGACTGGCAGTGGGAGAGCGCGGAGGATGTCGCCGTGGCTCGCGAGGCACTGCTGGCGGTCAATCTGGACGCACTGGCCACGCGGGACGTGAACACACTCTCTGGTGGCGAGCGACAGCGCCTGGCGCTGGCCATGTTGCTGGCACAGCGGCCACACCTGTATCTGCTGGACGAGCCGGGCAATCATCTGGACATCGCCTTTCAGGTCAGGTCTCTGCAATTGCTGCGCGAGCAGCTGTCCCGGCAGCAGGCCGCGCTGTGCATGGCAACCCATGACATCAACCTGGCCGCACGCTTCTGCGATCGCATTCTTTTACTGATGGGAGATGGCGAGCCGCTGACTGGCACGGCACGGGAGGTTCTGACCCCGGAGACATTGAGCCACGCTTACGGCTGCCGCATAGGGGTTGTGGAGGCCGGTGGCCGTCTGGTGTTCTACCCGGAGTGAGTGTGCAAGGAGGTGAAGCATCCCGACTCCCCCACTGCACAAGGGCAGCGGTGAGAGTCAGGTTTGCAGACTGCAGACTTACAGCGCCAGCAGGCGGATATCGCCCAGCAGACGTGCGAGGGTAGTGATGAACATGCCGCCATCCACGCCGTTCACGGCGCGGTGGTCGTAGGACAGCGCCAAAGGCAGCATCTGCCGGGGCTGCAGCTGACCGTTGATGTAGATCGGCTTCAACTGCGTCTTGGAGACACCGAGAATTGCCACTTCCGGCGCGTTGACGATCGGCGTGAAACCGGTGCCGCCCAGTGCGCCAAGGCTGGAAATGGTGAAGCAGGCGCCCTGCATCTCTTCCTTGCTCAGGCGACGGTTCTTGGCCTTGTCGCTGAGGACAACGACTTCCCGCGCCAGATCCCAGATCGACTTCTTGTCGACATCGCGGATCACCGGCACCATCAGACCCGCTTCCGTCGCAACCGCCACACCAATGTGGATGTAGTGCTTCTGGATCAGATACTCGCCAGAGGAATGCAGAGACACGTTGAACTGCTTGTGCTCCTGCAGCACTTTCGCACAGGCTTTCAGCAGGAACGGCAGGAAGGTCAACTTGACGCCCTTCTTGTCGGCCTCTGCCTTCAAGTCGGCACGGAACGCTTCCAGATCGGTAATGTCCGCGTCGTTGAACTGGGTGACATGGGGCACGTTCAGCCAGTTGCGCTGCATGTTGGCGGCGGTCACCTTGTGCAGCTTGCTCAGAGGCACCTGTTCGATGCTGCCGAACTGACTGAAGTCCACGTCGGGAATTGCCGGAATGCCTGCGCCACCGACACTGGAGGCGGAGGGTGCAGGAGCCTGGAGGCGCGCCTTCACGAAGGCGTGCAGATCTTCCTTCTGAATGCGGCCTCGGGCACCTGTGCCCGCAACCTGGGTCAGATCCACACCAAGTTCCCGTGCCAGTTTGCGCACGGCGGGGCCGGCATAGACATCCACGCTGCCGGAAGCAGCCGGGGCAGTAGCAGCCGGAGCGGGCGCACTGATGGATGCGGCAGGCGCCTGCGCCGGAGCAGCAGCGAGCGTGGGGGCCGCTGCCGGAGCAACAGGGGCAGGAGCAGCGGCCACAGGTGCGGCAGCTGCGCCGGCAACCACGAGTTCCAGAATCAGCGAACCCTTGGACACCTTGTCACCCACTTTGACCTTCAGTGCCTTGATCTCGCCGCCTTTGGGTGACGGCACTTCCATCGCAGCCTTGTCGGATTCCAGAGTAATCAGCGACTGTTCCGCCTTGATCACGTCCCCAACCTTCACGTGCACTTCAATGACTTCCACATCGCTGTCGCCACCGATGTCGGGCACCAGGATTGTTTCGACAGACGTGGAAGCAGCCGCAGCTGGTGCGGGCGCTGCCACGGGTGCTGGCGCTGCCGCCTGTGCTGCCGGAGCGGGCGCAGCTTCGGCTTTGGGGGCCGGGGCTGCCGGCGCTGCTGCAGCGCCTTCGACTTCGAGCAGCAATATCTCGTCGCCTTCAGACACCTGATCACCAAGCTTGATCGAAAGACTCTTCACTACGCCGCTTTTCGGAGACGGAATCTCCATCGCTGCCTTGTCGCTTTCGAGCACCATCAAGGAATCGTTTTCCTTCACGGTCTGACCTGGTTTGACCAGGAGCTCGATGACCTCGACGTCCTTGGAATCGCCCAGGTTCGGTACTTTTATGCTTTCAACTGGCACTGATTGATGCTCCTGAATAATTCTGATCTGTTGTGATTGTTGACTACATGGTCAACGGATCGATCTTGTCCTGTGCGATGCCCATGGACTTCATCGCCTTGGCAATGGTATCCGCTGTCACCAGGCCGCGGCCCTTGAGTTCGGTCAAGGCAGCCAGCACCACGAAATTGCTGTTCACTTCGAAGAAATGGCGCAGATTCTCGCGGGTATCACTGCGACCGAAGCCATCAGTGCCCAGTACGCGATAGGTGTCCGGCACGAATTCACGAATCTGATCGGCATGCACTTTCATGTAGTCAGTGGAGGCAATGACAGGACCCGCGACTTTCGACAGGCACTCGCCCACATAGGTCTGCTTCTCTTTCTTGGTCGGGTGCATCATGTTCCAGCGTGTCGCAGCAAGACCATCTCTGCGCAGTTCATTGAAACTGGTGACACTCCAGACATCCACGGCCACTTTGTATTCGTCACGCAGAATCTTCGCTGCGGCCCTGACTTCACGCAGGATCGCGCCACTGCCAAGCAGGCGGACGCGCAGATCGGTCAGCGCCTTGCCCTGCACTTTATACTCTTTACTGCCACCGTCTTCCAGCAGGTACATGCCCTTGATGATGCCCGCTTCACTGCCCGCCGGCATGTCCGGATGGGTGTAGTTTTCGTTCATCGTGGTGATGTAGTAGTAAACGGATTCCTTCTCCTGATACATCCTGCGCATGCCGTCCTGAATGATCACGGCCAGCTCGTAGGAATAGGTCGGGTCATAGGTGACGCAGTTTGGAATCGTGGAGGCAATCAGATGGCTGTGGCCGTCCTGATGCTGCAGACCTTCGCCGTTGAGTGTCGTGCGGCCTGCCGTGGCGCCGATCAGGAAGCC
>CAYWMC010000218.1:0-4746 GCA_964459345.1 uncultured Klebsiella sp.
GACTGGTTCAACCTGATCCTGGCCCACCAGGAAGATCTGGCGCGGCTGATGACGCTGGAGCAGGGCAAACCTCTGGCCGAAGCCCGCAACGAGATCGCCTATGCCGCGTCCTTCATCGAGTGGTTTGCCGAAGAGGGCAAGCGCGTCTACGGGGACACCATCCCCGGGCATCAGACAGACAAGCGCGTCCTGGTGATCCGGCAGCCCGTCGGGGTCACCGCCGCCATCACGCCCTGGAATTTCCCCGCTGCCATGCTCACCCGCAAGGCCGGTGCTGCACTGGCCGCCGGGTGCACCATGGTGGCCAAGCCGGCCTCGCAGACTCCCTTCTCGGCGCTGGCCCTGGTGGCGCTGGCAGAACGTGCCGGCATCCCGGCCGGCGTGCTCAATATCGTGACGGGTGACGCCGGCGCCATCGGCAGCGCGCTGTGCAGCAATCCCAAGGTGCGCAAGCTGTCGTTCACAGGCTCCACTGAAGTGGGGCGGCAGCTGCTGGCGCAATGCGCGCCGGACATCAAGAAGGTCTCGCTGGAGCTGGGGGGCAACGCTCCCTTCATTGTCTTCGACGATGCCGATCTGGAGGCCGCCGTGCAGGGCGCCCTGGTAGCCAAGTTCCGCAACAATGGCCAGACCTGTGTGTGCGCCAATCGCTTCTATGTCCACAACGCCGTGTACGACGACTTCGCCGCCAGACTGACCAGGGCGGTGGCGGCACTGGTGCCGGGCAACGGCCTGCAGGAAGGCGTGACCACCGGCCCGCTGATCAATGCCGCAGGGGTGGCCAAGGTGAAGGAGCACGTTGCCGATGCCCTGGCCCGTGGCGCCACGCTGGCCACCGGGGGCACGTCCCACAGTTTGGGCGGGAACTTCTTCCAGCCCACAGTGCTGCTGGATGTTCCCCACGACGCGCAGCTGACGCGGGAAGAGACGTTCGGCCCCGTTGCGGCACTGCTGCGTTTCAGCTCGGAAGAGGAAGTCCTGACCCTTGCCAACGACACCGCCTTCGGCCTGGCGTCCTACCTGTACACACGTGACATCGGGCGCGTATGGCGCATGAGCGAGGCACTGGAATGTGGCATGGTGGGGGTGAATACCGGATTGATTTCCACGGAAACAGCCCCCTTCGGCGGTATCAAGGCCTCCGGGCTTGGCCGCGAAGGATCGAAGTACGGCATCAATGACTATCTTGAAATGAAATACATCTGCCTCTCTATTCTGTGAGGCCTGCTCCCTGCAACGATTGAATTCTCTCTGACATGGAACTTTTCCAGGCTTTCTTTGTCGTTCCTTGACGCTTCCCCTTTACACAGCAATTTCGAGTGATATAGTCGGCGCCCGTGATAGGTTGCCCGTAGGGCTATCTGTTGCGAGGGAGAGTAAGACCGATCGTGGGACGATCACATTTCGGGCGCAAATACACCGCGCCATGCACTGTTCCGTCATGGAGTACACATGGCGCTGAGCGGTGAACATTGTGAGGTCCTCTGATCAACACGACCCCCCGACACCACCGGTTTTTCGGTTTTGGTGGATTTGCGGTCGGGTGGCCACAATAAAATCTTAGAGGTCGTAATATGAAGTTGAACCGTCAATACCCACAGAAGAAACTTTTGTGTGCAGCTATTTCCATTTCCTTGCTGCAAATCAGTGGTTCTGCGTTCGCGCAGGCGCCAGAAGTTGAAGAAGTCGTTGTCACCGGCTCTTTCATTCGCCGCACAGAAGGATTCCGTGCTGCGTCACCCATCACGCAGATTTCCGCTGATGACGTAGCGGCCGCCGGTACACCCAGCCTGGGTGACGTGGTAGCCAACATGAGCTTCAACCAGGGCTCACCGACCACTCAAAACTCTCTGACTGGTACTTCCAGCACCTCCATCGCAGTCAACCTGCGTGGTCTGGGTACTGGCGCAACGCTGAACCTCGTGGACGGCATGCGTGTAATCGGTACCAACGTCAACACCTTCGTTCCGCAGATCGCTCTTGAGCGACTGGACGTGGTAACAGACGGCGCCGCCGCTCTGTACGGCTCACAGGCAGTGGCCGGTGTAGTGAACTTCGTGCCACGCAGCTCCTATGATGGCGCCAAGATCGAACTGTACCAGCAGGGCGACGACCGTGGTGACTACAAGGACACCATGCTGAGCGCACTGGCAGGTACCGAGTGGAATGGTCTGAACATCGTTCTGGCCGGTGAATTCCGCTCCAACGGCACGCTGCGCATGCGCGACCGTCCAGACCAGATGAATGCCGGTCTGACCTCCTCTTCCACGTCCAACCCAGGCAACTACACAGTGCCCTTGCGCGATGCCGCAGGCAATCTGCGTCGCACTGCCACTGGTGCACTGGTGACTGCTGTACGTCCCGATCCGGGCTGCGGCGCAACCCGTGAAGACCCGACAAAAGAAGGCGCGAACCCCAACGGCTTCCTGTTCTCCCAGACCGTTTCCGCCACTGGCGCACCAACAGCGACACGCTGCTGGTATGACTACGGCGAATTCTGGGACTACCGCACTGCACAGGACATCGGCACTGCCTTCCTGAACCTGTCCTACGACGTCAGCCCTGATTTCAGCTGGGGCGCCCAGACCAGCTTCTTCGCGCGTCGCGCGTACAACCGCGGTTCAGCCTCCAACCCAGGCGGCCGTGTATCCGAGCTGCCGGCCATCCGTGGCGAACTGCCAGGCAACCCCTTCCGTGCAGTCAGTGCCAACGGCACTCCGCTGTTCGCACAGGACGCCAACGGTGATGGCGTGCCCGATCGCAATGCTGCAGGCACTGTGATCGTCGCTCCCACAGGTATCCCGTTCTATGAAGACGTGCGTTTCTCTGCATGGCGTCCATGGGGCAAGCAGGGCACGCTGCCGACACAGCTGAACTCCGACGGCTCCCTGCCTTCCGACACCTATATCCGCGGCTACCGTCAGACGTTCAAGGCTGACTTCGCTGTGCCCTTCATCGAAGGCTGGAGAGGTAATGCGACGTACGTTTACGCGTTCCAGCAGGACAAGAGCCTGGCACCGAACTTCAGCTTCGGCGCTATCGCTCAGGGTCTGAACTGCGACGTGGTCAATGACCGCGAAGCCTGCTTCAACCCCTTCGTGGCCACCAGCCCTGCAGTGTTGAACACACAGGCAGTTGCTGATTCCACAGTGCTGACCAGCAACCGTGTGAACGACCAGGACAAGCTGCAGACATTCGACATCGTTCTGAACGGTGAAGTGCCTCTGGGCGGCTTCGAACTGCCAGGCGGCACGATCGCGTCTGCGGTCGGCTACCAGCGTCGCAAGGATGGCTACAGCAACATGCCGAGCCTGCACAGCCTGACGGGCGACGTGTTCATCGGCACCAAACTGGTTCCGACCAGCGACCAGCGTACTGTGGACTCCCTGTTCATGGAGCTGTCACTGCCGCTGCTGGACAACCTGGAACTCTCCGGTGCGATCCGCAACGAAGACTACAGCACTGGCCAGTCTTCCACCGACCCGAAGTACGGTCTGGTGTACACCCCGTTCGATTTCCTGACGCTGCGTGCCAGCGCCGGTTCCTCGTTCATCGCCCCGAGCCTGACACAGCTGAATGCGCCTGAGTCCTGTGGTCTGACCAACGTGTCTGACCCCTTCACGACCTTCGCCGCGTTCACTGCGAACTGCTCAAAAGGCAATGCTGCACTGGTGCCGGAATCTGCGGACACGCTGAGCTTCGGTTTCGAACTGGACCTGATCGAAGGCATGCGCCTGCAGATCGACTGGAGCGAGACGGACTTCATCGACCGTATCGTCACGTCCACCACGTCTGACGTACTGGCCACTGACTTCTTCAACTTCCGTCAGGCCACTGGCTTCGCAGGTCCTGGCAAGCCCACGCTGGCGCAGGTTGCTGCCTGGAATGCGGACCCACGTTCCGACAAGCGCATTCAGCGCAACCCGGATGCGATGGATCAGATCGACCGCATCATCAGCGGCGACAGCAACGCGTCCAGCATGCTGGTACGTGCGACTGACCTGAAACTGAGCTACCGCTTCGAAGTGGCCGACATCGGCATGTTCAACGCAGCGCTGGACGCGTCCTACCTGGACACGTACACGTACCAGCTGCGTCCTGACCGCCCCGCGGTGGAAGGTGCAGGCCTGCAGAACGAGCCTACTGGTGCGGTACCTCCGCTGCCACGCTGGAAGGCCAACCTGTCTCTGGGCTGGATGTCCGGTCAGCACAGCGCGAACATGACTGTTCGTTACCTGCATGACATGGCCTTCGACGCCAACCCGTTCGACTACCAGGCACGTCTGCCGTTCAGCAACTACCGTACTGTAGACACACTGCGTGCCTTCACGACAGTAGATGCGGCGTACAACTTCAGCCAGTACGAAGCCCTGGGCGGCGAACTGTCACTGACTGTTGGTGCTCGCAACCTGTTCGACCGTCTGCCCCAGAAAGTGCCAATGCTGGGCGGTATGGAATCGATCATGTACGACCCAACAGGCCGTCTGCTGTACGCTCGCGTGACTTACGAAATGTAAGACGCGTGATCTGACGTCAGTCTGACTGACAGAAGAAAAAGTGAGGGGTGGTTCCGCAAGGAGCCACCCCTCTTTTTTTTTGCCAGGATTGAGTCCGCTGCCCGGCGGCGCTGAGCCTGCAGGGACCGTTGAAGTCAGGTCAGCGCCTGGTGGTTGGCCGGGCAGGACCGTGAGCCGCCTGGACGGCGGCGAGTCGAGCCCCCATGGATGGGTTCACGGCGTGTCCGCA
>CAYWMC010000219.1:0-4719 GCA_964459345.1 uncultured Klebsiella sp.
GGAGGGTGACTATGTCATGGTCTGCCTGTCCGGCGGCAAGGACTCCTACACGATGCTGGACATTCTGCTGAGTCTGCAGAAGCACGCGCCCATCGATTTCCGCCTGATCGCCGTGAATCTGGATCAGAAGCAGCCGGGCTTTCCCGAGCATGTGCTGCCGGAATACCTGAGCAGACTGGGAGTCGAATACCACATCATCGATCAGGACACCTATTCGATCGTCAAGGACAATACTCCCGAGGGCAATACCTTCTGCGGCCTGTGTTCACGTCTGCGCCGCGGCAGCCTGTACAGCTATGCCAAGCAGATCGGTGCCACCAAGGTGGCGCTCGGCCATCACCGGGAAGACATCGTCGAGACCCTGTTCCTGAACATGTTCTTTGGCGGCACGCTCAAGGCCATGCCGCCCAAGCTGCTCAGCGACGACAAGCAGAACGTGCTGATCAGACCGCTGGCCTATTGCAGCGAACAGGAAATTGCGCGCTATGCGAAGCTGAAGGAGTTCCCGATCATCCCGTGCAATCTGTGTGGCACTCAGGAGAACATGCAGCGGCGTACCATCAAGGAAATGCTCAAGCAGTGGGAGCGTGAATATCCCGGCCGCGTGGAAAGCATCTTCCGCAGCATTGCGAATGTGGCGCCTTCCCAGCTGGCTGATCCGCGTCTGTTCCCGTTTTCGGGCCTGAAGGCCATCAGCGACGACGCCACACCCATCGACATCATGAACATCGGCTGAGGCTCAGCATGCAGATTCCCTGGCAGCAGCTGGCCCCGGAGACCGTGACAGCGATTCTCGAGGAATTCGCGACGCGCGAGGGCACGGACTATGGCCACGAGCAGTACACGCTGGCGCAGAAAGTGGCCATGCTGCGCCGTCAGCTGGAGCGTGGCGATGTCGCCATCAGCTTCGACAGCCAGACCGAGACCTGCTCCCTGATCACCTTGCGCTGAACCGCGCCACTGCCAGAGCGAGACCTTTGCATGACTGAAGTACATCCCGATGTTCCCGCGCCGACCGTGCACCTGGATGCCTGCGGCCTGTTCTGTCCCGAGCCAGTGATGCTGCTGCACAACCGCATTCGCGACATGGCCTCGGGCGAGGTGCTGGAGATCATCGCCACTGATCCTTCCACCACCCGCGATGTGCCGAAGTTCTGTCTGTTCCTGGGCCATGAGCTGCTGGCACGTTCCCAGCAGGATGATCGTTACCATTACCTGATCCGCAAGGCCTGAGCCCATGACGCCGCGGCCGAGTGCTCCTGTGTATCTGGTGGATGCGTCCATCTACATCTTCCAGGCCTGGTTCTCGCCGCACTATGAGGTGATCTCCAAAGACGGCCGCGACCTGAGCGCCTTCTTCGGCTTCGCCCAGTTCCTGAATCGCTTCCTGCGCCAGACCCGGCCACAGTCCATCGCCATTGCCTTCGACGAGAGTCTGTTCTGCGGCTTCCGCCACGCCTTGTATCCCGCGTACAAGTCCAATCGTGAGCTGCCGGATGAGGAACTCGCCAGGCAGCTTGAGGCCTGTGCCGCGCTGGCACCGCTCATGGGGGTCGCGGCCTGGGGCAGCAAGGTGTACGAGGCCGATGACATCATCGGCACGCTGGCGTCAGTGCGAACTGGGTCTGTGAGAGCTGCCTCTGTGGGGTCTGCCTCTGTGGGAACTGAGTCTGTGGATACTGACTATGGGGGAACTGCCTCTGTGGATACTGCCTCTGTGGATACTGCCACTGTGGATACTGCCACTGTGGATACTGCCACTGTGGATACTGCCACTGTGGGAGCGGGCCTTGCCCGCGAACTGACTCTGCCGCCAGACAAACGCCCCATCTGCATCGTCTCTCGAGACAAGGACCTCGCCCAGCTGCTGCGCAGCGATGAGGATCATCTCTGGGACTACACCGGGAACACACGCCGCTACCGCAAGGACATCCAACGCCAGTACGGCATTCGCCCCGAGCAGATTCCCGACTATCTGGGTCTGGTCGGCGACGCTGTGGACAGCATCCCAGGTGTGCCAGGCATTGGCCCTGTCGCCGCCACGAGCCTGTTGCAACACTTTGAGTCCATTCCCTTGCTCTATGACAATCTTGAAGACGTGGGCAAGCTGCGCTATCGCGGCGCAAGCAAAGGGGCCGATCTGTTGCGCAGACACGAAGCGCAGGCACGACTGAGCCGCACACTGGCCACCATCGTCGATGATGTCGATGACCCGGCCGAAGGTTTTTCACAGGCTGACATCACGGACTTGCAGTGGCAGTGCCCGGATGTGGATGGCGTGGCCGCGCTGCTGGAGCGCATGGCAGTGGAGGATCTGGCACGCGAACGCTTTCTGGCCTTGCTGCAGGGACTGCAACCGTCAGCTGTTGGAGTGCTCGCATGAAGATTGTCGCCGACGAAAACATTGTGGCAGTGGCAGACCTGTACCGCCGTCATGGGGAGCTGGTGCTGTTGCCTGGCAGGTCCATCGCACGGGAACATGTGCAGGATGCCGATGTTCTGCTGGTGCGTTCCATTACCCGGGTAGATCGTGCGCTTCTGGAAGGTTCCCGCGTCCGCTTCGTGGCCACGGCCACCAGTGGCACCGATCATCTCGATCTGCCATGGCTGGCGCAGCAGGGTATCGCCGTGGCAGAGGCAGTGGGCAGCAATGCCAATGCCGTCGTGGAATATTGCCTGGCCAGTCTTGCCGAATTGGTACTGCGTGGAGACATCCGTCTGGCGGGACGTTCCGTGGCCATCATTGGCTTTGGTCAGGTGGGCTCGCGATTGCACGCGGCGTTCCAGAAGATCGGCATCGAAGCCCTTGTCTGCGATCCCTTTGTCGAGGCCGAGAGTCGTCGTGCTGGTCGCCAGTCACGGGTGCAGTTCTGCTCCCTGGACGAGGCACTGCAGGCATCCGTGATCAGCCTGCACACGCCTTTGACACGGAACACTGCGCAGGCCACGTGGCACCTTCTGGACAGTGCACGTATCGAGGCTCTGCCAGCGGGGACCGTACTGATCAATGCGGCCCGCGGCGCAGTGGTGTGCAATCAGTCTCTGCTGGCACGGCTGCAGCGCAGCAATGATCTGCACTGCATCCTGGACGTGTGGGAGAACGAGCCGAAGATTTCCACTGCCCTGTTGCACCATGTGGCACTGGGCACGCCGCATATTGCGGGCTACAGCGTGGAAGCCAAAGCCAGTGCCAGCGAGCGCAATTACCGGGATTTCCTGCAGCATTTCGCACTTGTGGACGAACGCACTGCCCTTGCCACGGCGGACATTCGCACGACGCTGCAGGTCGATCTGCGTGGGGCATTGACCGATGAACTGGCGCTGGCGCGCTGTCTGCAGGCTGCGCTGCCAGTGGCACGGATCGATCAGGAATTGCGAGCATGCGAGAGCGACGCGGCGCTGTTCGATGCCATTCGCAAACGCCTCAGTGCCCGTCGTGAGTTCGCTCACTACGCGCTGGACGTTGTTGGCTTGGAGGAGGGGAGAAGCAGCGCCGCCCTTGCATCGCAAGTGACGGCACTGGGATTTCAGTGGCGCTGAAGTCTGCCGGAGGGATCAGAATTCCGCGCGAGACAGGAAGCGCTCGATCTTGCCGATGGCCTGCGTCAGTACGTCGCTGTTGGGAAGGAACACGATGCGGAAATGCTGCGTGTCCGTGACGTTGAAAGCACTGCCCTGCACCAGCAGAATCTTTTCCTTCTCCAGCAAGTCAAACACGAATTTCGCGTCGTCCTTTACCGGATAGACCTGGGGGTCAAGCTTCGGAAACATGTAGATTGCGCCCTTGGGCTTCACGCAGCTGACGCCGGGAATGGACGTGATCAGGTTCCACGCCAGGTCGCGCTGTTCGCGCAGGCGCCCGCCAGGCAGAATAAGTTCGTTGATGCTCTGGTAGCCCCCGAGTGCTGTCTGCACGGCAAATTGCGCCGGCACATTGGCACACAGCCGCATGTTGGACAGAATCTCCAGCCCTTCGATGTAATTCTCTGCCTTGTCCTTGGCACCGCTCAGGATCATCCAGCCGGAGCGGAATCCTGCCAGACGGTAGGCCTTTGACAGGCCGTTGAAGGTGATGAAGAACAGGTCATCACACAGCGACGCAATCGGGATATGTTTCGCATCGTCATAGAGAATCTTGCTGTAGATCTCGTCGGAAAAGACCACCAGCTTGTGCTTGCGCGCCACGCGAATGATGTCTTCCAGAATTTCCTTGCTGTACACCGCCCCGGTGGGATTGTTCGGGTTGATGATCACGATGGCCTTCGTGTTGGGCGTGATCTTCTTTTCGATGTCCTTGATGTCCGGGAACCAGTCCGCCGCCTCGTCGCACACATAGTGCACTGGCGTGCCACCGGCCAGGCTCACGGCCGCAGTCCACAGTGGATAGTCAGGGGCAGGGATGAGGACTTCGTCGCCGTTGTTGAGCAGTGCCTGCATGGCCATGACAATCAGTTCGCTGACGCCGTTGCCCAGATAGATGTCGTCGATATCAACACCCTTGATCTGCAATTGCTGGCATTCCTGCATGATGGCCTTGCGGGCCGAGAACAGGCCTTTGGAGTCGCTGTAGCCCTGGGCATTGGAGAGATTGCGGATGACGTCCTGGATGATCTCGTCGGGCGCTTCGAAACCGAAGGGCGCCGGGTTGCCGATGTTGAGCTTGAGGATGCGGTGGCCTTCTTCTTCCAGGCGCTTGGCTTCTTCGAGCACAGGGCCGCG
>CAYWMC010000220.1:0-4666 GCA_964459345.1 uncultured Klebsiella sp.
AGACCTCGATCAT
Organism: uncultured Klebsiella sp.; assembly: GCA_964459345.1. Taxonomy (GTDB): domain Bacteria; phylum Pseudomonadota; class Gammaproteobacteria; order Pseudomonadales; family Pseudohongiellaceae; genus UBA5078. The sequence continues at coordinate 14 of CAYWMC010000220.1, forward strand.
CGCGCCACTGGCCCGCAAGGTGTATTCCGTGGAGCGCATCAAGCCGCTGCTGGAGAAGGCCCGTGCGAACCTGCGTCTGCTTGGTTTGCACAATGTGCACTTCAAGCACGACGATGGCAGCCTGGGGTGGAAGGAGAAGGGCCCCTTCGATGCCATCATCGCCGCGGCGGCGCCGCAGCAGGTGCCCCAGGAATTGTTGAACCAGCTCGCCGAAGGCGGACGTCTGATCATCCCGGTGGGTGGCGAGGACGTACAGGAGCTGCGTCTGATTACCCGCACTGGCGACGAGTTCCACACGCATGTGGTGGCGGCGGTGCGTTTCGTCCCCTTGTTCATCGGTGCGGTGCACAATTGAACAAGGAGAGCAGTGCCATGGATCATCGCTCCCCGGCCACGCTGAAGTCGCGGCTGGTCGTCTTTCTGAAGGGGCTGGCGATGGGGGTGGCTGACTCTGTGCCCGGCGTTTCCGGCGGCACCATTGCCGTCATGGCCGGCATCTACGAAGAGCTGATCCATTCCCTGCGCAATCTCAACCCAATGGCATTGTTCGGCTATCTGCGTCTTGGCGTGGGAGGCTTCTGGCATGCCATCAATGGCGGTTTTCTGCTGTCGCTGCTGCTTGGCATATTGATCGCTCTGTACACCAGTGCGGGCACAGTGCTGTATCTGCTGGAGCATCAGTATCCCCTGATCATGGCCTTCTTCTGCGGGCTGGTGCTGGCGTCCACCTGGTTTCTGCGCCGGCAGGTAGTGGTCTGGGATGTCCGCATCATTGCCCTGTTCCTGCTGGGCGTGTTCGTCACCCTGCTGATTTCGCTGGCCAACCCGCTGCAAGGCAATTTCAGTCTTCCCTATCTGTTCATCTGTGGTGCGATTGCCATCTGCGCGATGATCCTGCCGGGCATCTCCGGGGCGTTCATCCTGCTGCTGCTGGGCGTTTACGACTACGTGCTGGAGGCTCTGCGGGCCCTCCAATTTGATGTGATCGTGGTGTTTGCCAGCGGCTGTGCCATTGGCCTGCTCAGTTTTTCCCATCTGCTGTCGTGGACGTTTTTCTACTACCGTCAGCAGACGTACGGGTTCCTGACCGGTATGCTGGCTGCGTCCGTGCTGGTGCTCTGGCCCTGGAAGTTCACGCCCGAGGGTGCCGCCGGCCAGTATCTGAGCCCCACGGCTTACGCCCTTGCGTCGGGTCAGAGCGTTTCCGTGCCGATGGTGCTGCTGATGGTGCTGCTGGGCTTTGCAGTCGTTGCGCTATTTGAAAGAATCACCCGTGTCGAACAGTGAAGAGGTACACGATGTTGTCATTTGAATTGCCCTCTGCCATGCGCCGTCTGCAGCCCTGGTTGCTCTGCGCGGGAGTGCTCGTTCTGCAGGCCTGTGGCGGACGCTATCAGGCACCGCTGGATGACCGGAGTGCCGTCCTCGAGCGGCAGACGGCGCCCATCTATTCCACCACTGGCGTGTCTTCGCCCGGCGGTACGATCAGTACATCGTCTGCTCCCGCCGCTCCTGCTGCTGCCGCCACCACAGGCGCCAGAACGATTGCCGCTGGTGTCGCCGTGCAGCCGGCGCCTGGCGTGAACGTCAATGTGGTCAACGAGCCAGGCAGCATCCGCCGCAGCTCGCTGGGCCGCGCACCGCTGGGGGATTCTCCGGCACCGTCGTCCGCTCCGGCCACTGTGCCTGGCACAGCGCCAGCCGCCGTGGTTCCGGCACAGGGCACACCGGCACCTTCCAGTCAGGGCGCTGCTGGCGCACAGCGGCATACCGTCGTACGGGGTGACACGTTGTACTCGATTGCCTGGCAGTATTCGGTGGATGTCCGTGCCATGGCACTGGCCAACAATCTGAATCCGCCCTACACGATCTATCCGGGGCAGGAACTCACCGTCAATATCAGCGGCGTGTCCAGCAATGCCGTGGCCAGTGTGCCCACGCTTCCCGCGGCACCGGCCGGCGATGCTGCGCCTGTCGTCGCTGCCCGGCCAGCCGAGGCTGCGGCCAGCCGACGCACGGGCAATGTGCCCAGCAAGCTGGTGGACGACATTGCCTGGCAGTGGCCAGTGGAAGGGCGTGTTCTGCGCTCGTTCAGTGCCAGCGCCGCGACGACCAGCCGCGGCATCGATATCGGCGCCCGTCGTGGCGATCCGGTCTACGCAGCCGCCGATGGCGATGTGGTTTACTCTGGCCGCGGTATTCAGGGGCAGGGCGACCTGATCATCATCCGTCACAGTGCCCGCCACCTCAGTGCCTATTCCCACAACAGCGCCATGCTGGTGCAGGAAGGGGCGCGCATCCGTGCCGGTGACAAGATTGCGGAAGTCGGTACCGATTCCCGTGGCGCAGAACTGCTGCACTTCGAAGTCCGGGTAGACGGCGCCGCCGTGGACCCAGCGCGTTACCTCCCCTGATCATTATCTGATCGTTTTTCCCGCTTTGATCCCTTTGCCTCTGCTTCCAGTTCTGACTGCTGTCCATCTGCATAGTTTCAGTGCGCTTTTGAACCCGAAAACATCCCTTGTTTGACGGGTTTTCTTCATTGTTGGCCAAAAATCGCGATGCTAGCATCCACCCGGAAGTCGCAGTTCACACTCCGGGACAGGAGTCCGGAGTCCTACCCCCAAGGAAGACAAGGAGAACACTATGGAAGAATTTGCAGACTACGATGCGGCAGAGACAAGCCTGGAGCCCGGCGGCGAATATGCGGAAAGCGCGGAGGATGCCGATGCCGAGGAATTGCCGGACGGTGCCGCACGCCAGCCTCTGGCAGACATGACCCGGCTGTATCTGAACGACATCGGCGAGGCCAAACTGCTCAATGCCAGTGAAGAGGCCGAGTATGCGCGGCGCGCGCGGCAGGGCGATCCGGAAGGGCGCCAGCGGATGATCGTCTGCAATCTGCGCCTGGTGGTAAAGATTGCCCGCCGCTATGTCCAGCGCGGCATGAGTCTTCTCGATCTGATTCAGGAGGGCAATCTCGGGCTGATGCGTGCGGTGGAGAAGTATGATCCGGAGAAAGGCTTCCGCTTCTCCACCTACGCCACCTGGTGGATTCGCCAGAACATCGAACGCGCTCTGATGAATCAGACCCGCACCATTCGCCTGCCCATCCACGTCGTGAAAGAGCTCAATGTCTGCCTGCGGGTGTCACGCAACTACCTGCGCGACCACGACCAGGCGCCAAGCCCCGAGCAGATCGCGTCCCAGGCAAACAAACCCGTGCAGGAGGTGCAGCGCTTGCTGGCGGTGAATGAACGGGTGATCTCCATCGACAGCCCGTTGCAGCCAGGCCAGGAGCAGACCATCCTGGAGGCCGTGCCCGACGACCCCGACACCGTGCCGATGGCAATTCTGCAGGAAGAGGAAGTGCGACAGCATCTGGACCACTGGCTGCACAAACTCACGGCACGGCAGAGCGAGGTGATCGCACGGCGTTTCGGTCTGCAGGGATTCGAGAGCGGCACCCTGGAGCAGGTGGGTCTGGAAATCGGCCTGACCCGTGAGCGGGTGCGGCAGATTCAGCTGGAGGCGCTGGAGCGTTTGCGGGAACTGGCGCGGGAGTGTGGGTTCAGTCGCGAGAGCTGGTAGGGCTCGGCACGTGCTGCTGAGATGGCCCCATAATGCAAAAAGGCAGAGCCGTTTCTGGCTCTGCCTTTTTGTTTTCAATCAATGAGTTAGATTGGGTCTTTGATCAGATACTGGAGCTTGCCTGGCACGTTCTTCCACTTCTCGGCATCTTCCAGAGCGGGCTTCATTTCCGTGATGTTGCTCCACTTCTGCGCCAGCTCGGCGTTCAGTGCCAGGAATTGCTGCTGATCCTCGGGCAGTTCGTCTTCCGCGTAAATGGCGTCTACAGGGCATTCCGGCTCACACAGCGCGCAGTCGATGCACTCATCAGGGTGAATCACCAGGAAGTTCGGGCCTTCGTAGAAACAATCCACCGGGCAGACTTCCACGCAGTCAGTGTGTTTGCACTTGATGCAATTTTCGCCAACAACAAATGTCATGATCTCTCCAATGTGACGTGCCCGGGATGCCGGGCGCATTGCCAGAACGGGCTGTGAAAAAAGTGCGGCAATTATAAGGAGGTTGCCTTGTACAAGGAAAATGCTTTTTCCGATATCGCTCAGTTAATTGTCCGATGCGGGGCTTACAGCTGTGCTTTCAAGCGATACAGCAGGTCGAGTGCCTCGCGGGCGCACAGCTCATCCGGGTTCAGGGCTGCCAGGGCATCCAGCACCGGGTGGGGTGGCGGCTCGGCAAACAGCTCGCTCTGAATCGGCGCCTGTGTCTTGCGGGCATCGCCTGCTGGCGCGTTGTGCATGCTCTCCCGTTCCAGCTGCTGGAGTTTTTCCCGCGCCTGCCGGATCACGCTGGCGGGCACACCGGCCAGCTGCGCCACCTGCAGTCCATAACTCTGATTCGCAGGACCTGGCTTCACCGCATGCAGAAAGACGATGCCGTCCTGGTGCTCCGCCGCGTCCAGATGCACGTTGTGGATGGACGGGTAGCGCTCGGGCAGGGCCGTGAGTTCGAAATAGTGCGTGGCGAACAGCGTCCAGGCCTGCAGCTTCTCGGCGATATACACCGCGCTGGCCCAGGCCAGCGACAGGCCGTCGAAAGTGCTGGTGCCGCGGCCCACTTCGTCCA
>CAYWMC010000221.1:0-4648 GCA_964459345.1 uncultured Klebsiella sp.
CACAGCATCTGCCCCAGGCTCTCGCGGGTGCGCTTGCGCGTCATCTCCACCAGCCCGAGCTCCGACATGCCGGTAATTGTCGTGCGCGCATGATCCTTTTCCAGTGCCTTCTGCAACGTACGCAGCACCTGCCGCTGATGTTCCTGATCCGTCATGTCAATGAAATCCAGAATTATGATTCCACCAAGATTGCGTACACGCAGTTGTCTGGCGATAGCCGTCGCCGCTTCAAGGTTGGTTTTGAGGATGGTCTCCGCGTGATTCTTGCTGCCGAGGTAGGCACCCGTGTTGACGTCGATGGTGGTCATCGCCTCGGTTTGGTCGATGACCAGGTCGCCCCCTGATTTCAGTTTCACCTGACGCCCCAGGGCCTTGTCAATCTCGTCGTCAATGCCATAGAGATCGAAGATCGGTCGTTCACCGGCATACAGTTCGAGCTTGCTGCGGAACTCTGGAATGAAGTCGTCGACGAAGCGCGCAATCTCACTGCAGGCATCAGACGTGTCCACCCGGATCTTCTCGATCTGCGGCGTGATGAGGTCGCGCATGGCCCGCATGTACAGCGGCACGTCCCGGTAGAGAATGTGCACATCGCGGCTATCGCCAATGCGCCGCTCAACGGCTGCCCACAGCTTCTTCAGAAAGCGGATGTCTTCGAGAACATCGTCCAGCCCGGCGCCTTCGGCCGCAGTGCGAATGATGAATCCGCCGCGTCCTGCCATGTCTTCCTGCGCAATGCCCTGTTCGACCACGGCCTTCAGTCGTGCGCGCTCTTCTTCATTTTCCAGGCGCTGGGAGATGCCGAAATGTGTGCTGCGTGGCAGGTACACCAGATTGCGGGAGGGCAGCGTGAGGTGTGTGCTCAGACGGGCACCTTTGCTGCCGATGGGGTCCTTGATCACCTGCACCACGATCATCTGACCATCACGCACCAGATTCTGGATGGGCGCCGGATTGGGGTCCCGCACTTCGAAACCCTCGGGGCTGATGGGAGAGATGTCGGCGCTGTGGATAAAGGCGGCGCGTTCCAGCCCGATGTCCACAAAGGCCGCTTCCATTCCCGGCATGACACGTACGACCTTGCCCAGATAGATATCGCCCACATGGCCCTTGCTGTGCGGGCGCTCCACGAAAATCTCCTGCAGCAGGCCGTTCTCGATCAGGGCGACCCGCGTTTCCATGGGCGTGACATTGATCAGAATCTCTTCGCTCATGACAGACTCCCGGGTTGTGCGCTCAGCGCGGTGCGGACACCGAACAATGTCAGCAGCTCTGACGTCTCGAACAGCGGCAGCCCCACCACGCCGGTGTAGCTCCCAGCCAGATGCTGGACGAACAGCGCACCGAGCCCCTGAATAGCATAGGCGCCGGCCTTGCCCTGGGGTTCACCGCTGTCCCAATAGCTGGCGCAGTCGGCGCTGCTCAGTGCGCGGAAGCGGACAGTCGTGGTCGACATGCGTACCTGCGCGCGCGCCGCCTGGCACAGCGCCACTGCCGAATGCACCTGATGCTCTGTGTCGGAAAGCAGGTTCCACATACGCAGCGCATCGGCGTGGTCACGCGGCTTGCCCAGGATCTGGCCGGCCGCGACAACGATGGTATCTGCCCCCAATACCGGCAGCGTCTGCATTGGCAACAGGCTTTGGGCGGAGCGCGCCTTCTCCAGGGCCATGCGTTGTACGAACGCCTGCGGCTCTTCGCCGGGCAGCGGCTCCTCCAGCACCTGGTGCTCGGCAACAGTGAACGTCACGCCAATCTGGCGCAGCAGCTCCATGCGACGGGGGGAGGCAGAGGCAAGAACGATGCCGGGACACGCGGGGCTGATGTCGGGGGTCATGGTGCACCTGCAGGAAAATGGGGGCTAGCGAACGCTGAATCCGCGGCGCATCTGCCGCAGCAGCACAAAAACCCAGGGCCACAGGAAGGCGCTGGACAGGGCGCCCAGCAGAAAGAACAGATCGGAAGTGACGGCCTGATCCGCCGCAATCTTCATCCAGTGCGTCATCATCAGATACAGACCAGTCATGGCCAGCACGACGCCGCTCTGCTGCAGCGAGGAGAACATGCGCAGGCGCTGATGCAGGCTCAAGGTAATGTAGGCAACGATGGCCAGTGCCACTGCATTGAGACCGAGCAGCGAGCCATCAAGGATGTCGACCAGCAGGCCGGTGACCCAGGCGAAGCCGATGCCGACGCGGTAGGGCAGCGCCATTGCCCAGTAGATCAGCACCATGGCCACCCATTGCGGCCGGTAGTTCATCGCCCATTCCGGAAAAGGCACCACCGCCAGCAGAAACGCGACGATGAACGTGAGGTATACCACCCAGGTGGCGTTGCTGCGCTGATCCATGACTCAATCCTGGCCAGCCGGAGGTTCCGGCACGATATCTGCGAGTTCGGACGGCAGGGGCATGTCCTCGGGGACAAGTTCCGGTGCTGCCGTGGTGTCTGCGGCAGGCTCGTCAGCCGGCAAAGCGGCAGCGCTGTCTGCAGGGAGTGTCTGCTGCACGGGGGCATCTGCCGGGACTCCGGCATCCGTTGCGCCATCCGCGTCTGGCAGTGGCTCTGCGGGCTTGTCGCCCTGCGTGATTTCCACCCAGGCCGGCACACTGCCATCCACCGGAGCGACCTCCGCCTCATTGGCGGGCAATTCCAGCAGCATCACGTGCCGGGTGCGATCCATCTGGGCCAGCGGGCGTGCCTTGATGATGGCAAACGCCTGCCCTGGGTCATGCACGACACTGGTCACTTCTGCCACCGGGTAGTCTTTCGGGAAACGCTGGCCGAGACCGGAGCTGACCAGCAAGTCGCCCACGACGATGTCGCTGGTGTCCGGCACATATTCCAGCTCCAGCTCAGGAACCTCACTGCGACTGCCGCGGGCAATGGCCCGCTCGCCATTGCGGTTGACCTGCACGGGCGTGCCATGACGGGAATCGGTAATCAGCATCACCCAGCTGGTGAAGGGCAGCACTTCCACCACCTGTCCCATCAGACCATGGGCGTCAAGCAAGGCCTGGCCAGCCACGACGCCATGCTGGGCACCCCGGTTGATAAGGACGCGGCGCGACCCGGCATCGTTGGAGATATTGATGATCTCGGCGGAAAGAATGCTGCCTTCGACACTGGCAGAGGCTTCCTGGAGCGCACGCAGGCGCTGGTTCTCGCTTGCCAGGCCAGCCAGCAGCTGCAGCTCGCGCCGGGCGAAAAGCAGCTCTTCGCGCAGACTCTGGTTCTCGGCAATGAGATCACTGTGGGAGACGAACACATCGTCTATCCAGTAGGACACGCGGGCGGGAGAATCGGCGACCCAGAAAATGGGTGCCGTCAGGAAACCAAGGGTGTAGCGGACACGATCAAGATAGTCAAAGCGGTTGTCGGCAAACATGACAGCCGCCGAGAGCACCACAAACGCTGCGATGCGGTACTCCAGCGACACGCCTTTGATGAATAGGGTCTTGATGGTGGAACCTCGAACCGTTTACTCAATGGTCAATGAATCCATGTCATTGGCGTCCATCAGCTCCATCGCTCTGCCGCCGCCCCGCGCCACACAGGTGAGCGGGTCTTCGGCCACAATGACAGGCAGGCCTGTCTCTTCAGACAGCAACTTGTCGAGATCTTTCAGCAGTGCACCACCGCCGGTCAGCACCATGCCGCTCTCGGCAATGTCTGAGGCCAGTTCGGGCGGAGACTGTTCCAGTGCGCTTTTCACAGCCTGCACGATGGCAGACAGAGGCTCCTGCAGCGCTTCCAGAATTTCATCACTGTTCAGGGTAAAGCTGCGGGGCACGCCTTCAGCCAGATTGCGGCCGCGCACATCTATCTCGCGCAGGACACCGGATGAAGGATAGGCACAGCCGATCTCCTTCTTGATGCGCTCGGCTGTGGCATCACCGATCAGGCTTCCGTAGTTGCGACGCACATGGGTAATGATCGCCTCGTCGAAGCGGTCACCGCCAATGCGCACGGATTCGGCGTACACAATGCCATTCAGGGAGATGATGGCGATCTCTGTCGTACCACCACCGATATCGACCACCATGGAACCACTGGCCTTCTCAACCGGCAGTCCCGCGCCGATGGCTGCCGCCATTGGCTCCTCAATCAGTCTTACCTCGCGTGCGCCGGCACTGACGACGGACTCGCGAATGGCGCGGCGCTCCACTTGCGTGGATTTGCAGGGAACACACACCAGAACGCGGGGGCTGGGCGGGAAGAAGCTGTTCTCGTGCACCTTGGCAATGAAGTGCTGCAGCATTTTCTCGGTCACCTGGAAGTCGGCAATCACGCCATCCTTCAGAGGACGAATGGCGGTGATATTGCCTGGCGTCCGGCCCAGCATGCGCTTGGCATCTGCGCCGACGGCGGTGACGGTCTTCTGACCGTTGTGAGTGCGGATCGCGACGACGGACGGCTCATTCAGGACGATGCCCTGCCCGCGAATGTAAATCAGCGTATTGGCAGTTCCCAGATCAATGGCGAGATCATTGGAGAACATTCCACGGAATTTTTTGAACATCGACTTTTAATTAACCTCAAAACAGGGGACCTCCAGGACGCGAGCGCGAACTACTGTTCACAGACTGGAAGAAAGCATTCAGGTGGCGCGCAGGAATTCGTACAAGGAGTTGAATGTCGGAGGAAT
>CAYWMC010000222.1:0-4640 GCA_964459345.1 uncultured Klebsiella sp.
GGAGTATTCGCGAACAGGGCTCACTCCCACCGACTGCACGGGCATGTCAGCCTTTCAGCTTCTCCACGATGGCCGACGTCGAGCAATTGTCCAGAAACGCCAGCACCCGCACCTCGCCGCCATAGCCCTGCACGAAGTCGCCCCCCACCACCTGGTCGATGCTGTAATCGCCGCCCTTCACCAGAATGTCCGGCTGCAGCAGGTGCAGCAGCGCCTCGGGGGTGTCTTCGGCGAAGGACACCACCCAGTCCACGGCCTCCAGCCCCGCCAGCACCGCCATGCGGCGCTCCACCGGATTGATCGGACGGCCGGAACCCTTCAGGCGCTTCACCGAGGCGTCGTCGTTGATGGCGACGATCAGGCGCTGGCCAAGCTTGCGGGCCTCGGCCAGATAGCCCACGTGACCCGCGTGAATGATGTCGAAGCAGCCGTTGGTGAACACCACCTTCTCGCCATGGGCGCGGGCATCTTCCACCGCCAGCAGGAGCTGCTCGGCCGTCATCACGCCACGGCCGGTGCCGTCCTCGCGCTGAATGGCGCGACGCAGTTCCGGGCCGCTGATGGCCGCTGTGCCCAGCTTGCCCACCGCCAGACCTGCCGCCAGATTCGCCAGTGCAGTGCCAACCTCCAGTGAGCTGCCCGCCGCCAGTGCGGCTGCCAGGACGGCCACTACGGTGTCGCCGGCGCCGGTCACATCGAACACCTCCTGGGCGCGGGTGGGCATGTGCAGCTCGGGGTGACCCGCCCGCAGCAGGGTCATGCCATGTTCGCCACGGGTGATCAGCAGCGCATCCAGCTCAAGTTCCTGGAGCAGGCGCAGACCGCGGGAGGACAGCTCTTCCTCGCTATGGCATTTGCCGACGATGGTTTCGAATTCCGCGAGATTGGGGGTGATCAGGGTGGCGCCACGGTACTTGCTGAAGTCGCTGCCCTTGGGGTCGACAATCACCGGCACCTTGCGGGCACGGGCCGCCTGGATCAGGGCCTGGGTGTGGCGCAGCGCGCCCTTGTTGTAGTCAGAGAGCACCAGCACCTGGGTCTCGGGCAGCATGGCCAGCGCGCGCTCTTCCAGTGCCGCCACGGCAGCCACGTCGAAGTCCTGTTCGAAGTCCACCCGCAGCAACTGCTGATGCTGGCTGATCACGCGCAGCTTGGTGATGGTGGGGGCCGAGTCGCAGCGCGCAAAGGCGCACAGCACGCCGGCACCCTGCAGACGCTCCTGCAGTTCTTCCCCTGCCTCGTCGTGGCCGACGATGCCCACCAGCGAGGCCGCCGCCCCCAGCGCGGCAATGTTCAGCGCCACGTTGCCGGCGCCGCCCGGACGATCCTCCCGGGTGCCCACCCGTACCACCGGCACCGGCGCCTCGGGAGATATCCGCGTGGCCTTGCCGTGCCAGTAGCGATCCAGCATCACATCGCCCACCACGAGCACGCGCGCCTGTTGAAAGGGGGGCATTTCCAGTTTCATCGTCTGCTTCCACATGTCCGAAATTGGCGGCGATCATAGCACAGGGCCCTGCGGCCGCAGCAGCCGACGGCTTTGCCACGGGCAGCGCCTGCAAGCGGCAAGGTTTGCTACAATCGCCGCACTTTTCTTCCGGCCCCTGTGCCGTCACCGGAATCCCGTGAGCAAGAAATCCAGGAAATCTGACAATCTGGGCGACTTTCTGAGCCCCCGTTACTGGCCCACCTGGGCTGGTTTCGGGGTGATCTGGCTGGTGGCACAGCTGCCCTTCGGCCTGCAGATCCGCATCGGCCGCGCCCTGGGCTGGCTCAGTTACTCTCTGGCGCGGGAGCGACGCCGCATCTGCCGCATCAACATTCGCCTGTGTTTTCCCGAGCTGCCCGCCGAGGCGCAGCAGCGTCTGGTGCGCGACACCTTCCTCTCCAACGGTATCGGTGTGATGGAAGTGGCCCTGGCCTGGTGCCGCAATCCGGAGGACTTCCGCCGCCGCGTCACCGTCAGCGGTCTGGAACATCTGCAGGCCGCCACCGCGCGGGGCAAGGGCGTGCTGCTGGTGTGTGCGCATTTCACCACGCTGGAATTCTGCGGCAGTCTGCTCAGCCTGTTTCATCCGATGGATGTGACCTACCGGCCCCACAAGAACGCCCTGTTCGAAACGCTGATGTTTCGCGCCAGACAACGACTCTATGGCGCCGTGATCGACCGCGGCGATGTGCGAGCGGCCCTGCGCAGCCTGCAGCAGGGGCACACCATGTGGTACGCACCCGACCAGGACTACGGCGCAAGGCACTCCGTGTTCGTGGACTTCTTCGGCGTGCCGGCTGCCACCATCACGGCCACCACCCGCTTCGCGTCCTTCAATGACTCGGCCGTGATCTTCTTCAGCCATTACCGGCGTGCAGATGACTCGGGCTACCATCTGGACTTCAGCGCGCCACTGACGGACTATCCAAGCGGCGACGAACACGTGGATGCTGCCCGCATCAACGCCGTCATCGAAGCCGCCGTGCGCCAGCATCCCGAGCAGTATCTGTGGCTGCACAAGCGCTTCAAGACGCAGGCGCTCGGCAAGTCCGCCAGTCCCTACAACAAACGAGCACGCACGCCCTCACCATGAGCCTTCCTCCGCACAGCCGCGCCGCCACCACCGATATCCGCCTCTGGGCGGTGGGGCTGAGTGTGCTGCTGTCGCTGCTGCACGCCCTGCTCAACCCTATCCCCAATGCCGATGGCTTCGAGTACGTGCGCATTGCCGGCGTGTTCCTGAACGACGGGCTCTTGGCCGCCTTCACGCTCTATCCTTCTGCCACCTACCCCGTGCTGATCGGCGTGCTGCAAATGCTCGGCATGGACCCCTTCGCGGCAGGTCAGGTGCTCAACGCACTGTTCTATGCGCTGCTGGTGAATGTGTTCCTGAGCATCGCGCTGGAAATCCGCGACACCCGGCGCCATGCCATCGTCGCCGCGATAGTGGTGCTGGTGTTTCCGCAGATCAACGAGTACCGCTATTACATGATCCGCGACATCGCCTGCATTGCGCTGGTGCTGGCGAGCACGCTGCAGCTGATGCGTTATGCCCGTGCGCCTTCCTGGCGGCAGGCCGTGCTGTTCTGCGCGGCGCTGCTGGGGGCGGCGCTGTTCCGGGCCGAGGCGCTGGTGTATCTGTTTCTGTCGCCACTGGTGCTGCTGTGGGCCGGTGCGGCACAGTTCGCGGGCAAGCCCGCTCCCACAGACAAGGTCCCTCCCACTGACAAGCTCCCTCCCACCGGATTCAATGCATGGCTGCGGCTGCAGGGGCTGGTGCTGGGGCTCGCGGTGGCGGGCGTGCTGGTGCTGGGCATCGCCGGGGTGGATGTGCCGGGCACTCTGCTGCGCATCGTCACGGTGTATCTGCCCTTCCTGAGCGCCGCGCTGCAGGCGCTGGGCGAAGGCAACAACAGTCTGGCCGACGCCATCTTCGGCGCCTATGCCGCCGAGTTCTCGGGCGAATTTCTGTGGCTGTTCATGGTGGGCGGCATGAGCACCTTGCTGTTCTTCAAGCTCACGTCCGGCTTCGGCGTGCCTGCCCTGCTGGTGTTGTTCTATGGCTGGCGCACCCGCACCCTGGCGCTGGCCAGCCCGGCGCTGCGCCCCCTGCTGTTCAATGCCGGCATTGCGTTCGTCGTGCTGCTGGCCTTTCTGCTGCTCACGCGCTTTCTGTCCACGCGCTACACCTTGCTGTTCTGCATGCTGTTGCTGCCGTTGCTGCCACTGGTTGTCGACACGGCACTGGAACGCCTGCCACAGCTTCCCCGTGCGGCGCTGGTGAAAGGCGTGGCGGGCTTTCTGCTGCTGTTCTGCCTGGTGGACGCGCACATCAGTTTCGGACGCTCGAAGCAGTCACTGCAGGAGGCCAGTGACTGGCTGCGGGGGAATACGGGAGCAGATGCGGTGCTGCTGACCAACAGCAACTACGTCGCCTATTACAGCGGACTCGTGGCCGATTACGACAAGGTCTACCGCTATGTCGATGACAGCATGCTGGACAGTGCGACACCCGGCACCCTGCTGGCCATGAGCCTGGATCGCGGCGTGGCTGAGCTGTTGCAGGCACGCACTGCCAGCGGTCAGCTGGTGCTGCTGGCCCAGTTCCCCCAGGGTAGCGCCGAGACTGCCGACGCCCCCGAGTTCGCCATCTACCGCCGCCTGGGCAACTGAGCCCTCAGCGTTCCCAGTCGGGCTCCGGCCGCTTGGTCACCAGCACGCGTTGCATGATCAGGTATTCCAGATCCGAGCCAAAGAACAGATTCAAGGCATCTTCCGGCGAACACACCAGCGCCTCGCCCGGGCGATTGAGCGAGGTGTTCAGCACGATGCCGTAGCCACTGATCTTCGCGAATTCCCGCAGCAGGCGGTGATAACGCGGATTGCCGGCACGGGTGACCACCTGGGCACGCGTGGTGCCGTCCTCGTACACCAGCCCGGGAACGCGTGCGCGCCACTCTTCGCTCACATCGAAACTCAGCGACATGTAATCCGCCGGATGCTGTGTCTTCAGGAAATCCTGCGCCAGAGAGTCCAGCAGACTGGGCGAAAAGGCGCGCCAGCCTTCGCGGAACTTGATCTTCCTGTTCACTTCTTCCACCGCACCGTCCACAAACGGGTTGGCCAGAATGCTGCGATTGCCCAGTGCCCG
>CAYWMC010000223.1:0-4627 GCA_964459345.1 uncultured Klebsiella sp.
ACAACAACAAGGACATCGCCATGAATCGCCCCCTGCTCTCCCTGCTTGCCGTTCCCGCCTTCCTGTTCTCTGCCTCTACCTTTGCCCAGCCCGAATACGTGACCATCGAGATCGAGATCGACGTCGATCGCCCCGCCGCTGAAGCCTGGGCCAAAGTGGGCGAGTACTGCGACATCAGCGAGTGGCTGGGGCTGGACTGCGTGATCACCTCGGGCGACGGCGGCATGGGCACCGTGCGCGTGCTGGCCAATGGCCGCGTCACCGAGATCATGGTGGCCCAGACAGAACTTTCCTACGGCTACACCCAGCCGGCAGTGGAAGGCCAGTTCTACAATCTCTACCACGGCTTCATGGAAGCGCGCCCCACTGGTGCCAACACTTCGAAGCTGCTGTACACGCTGGTGCTGGATGTCTCCAACCTGGCAGACCAGGCCGCCAAGGATGCCGATGTGGCCCGTCGCCGCACCACCTTCGAACGCGCCCTGGGCGCCATGAAGGGCATCGTCGAACAGCAGTAACAGAACAGGAGTCCCACCCCCACGACGCAGGAGAACCACGATGGCTTACTCCCTGATTGGCAAGGACTACACCCCGCCCGACATCCGCGCCAAGGTGACCGGCACGGCGAAGTACGCAGAGGATTTCAAGGTGGACGGCATGGTGTTCTGCCGTCTGTTCACCAGCCCGATTCCCCACGCGCGGGTGCTGAGCATCGACACCTCCGAGGCGCTGCAGATTCCGGGCGTGGTGGGCATCCTGACGGCGGACGATGTGCCGCGCCTGCCGGGGGTCGAACGCCAGATCCTGACCAATGAGCCGGTGTATGTGGGCGAGCCCATCCTGGCGGTAGCGGCCGTGGACGAGAAGACGGCGGAAGACGCCATCGCCGCGCTGATCATCCAGTTCGAACGCCTGCCCTTCACGGTGGACCCGCTCGCCAGTTTGCGACCCGACGGCCCCAGCGCCCGCGTGGGTGGCAATGTGCCCAGCGCGTCTCTGGTGGAAGGCAGCACCGACAATGACACGCTGAACCCCGGCGTGCAGGACGTACGCTGGAGCGCTGCGGATTTTGCGGAACTGGGCGAAGGCCGTTTGCCCCAGGGCCAGCCTTCCGAAGAATGGGTGGTGGGCGATCTGGACGCCGGCTTTGCCGCCGCCGCGTATGTGCTGGACGAGAGCTTCGTCACCGCCAGCAACGCGCATCACTCCATGGAACCGCGCTCGTCCATGGCCTACTGGGAGAACGGCAAGTGCTTCCTGTACGGCTCCAGCCAGAGCCAGAGCTTCCCGATTCCCACCATCGCGTCCTACATCGGCATTCCGCCCTCCGAGCTGGTGTTCATCGCCGAGTTCTGCGGCGGCGGCTTCGGCTCCAAAGGGGCCGGCTATCCCTCGATGGTGATTCCCGCACACTTCTCGAAGAAACTGAACCGCCCGGTCATGATGCGCATCACGCGCGAAGAAGAGTACGCCATTGGCTCCGCGCGCCACGGCTTCCAGGGCCGCGCGAAACTGGGCTTCCGGGCCGACGGGCGCTTGCTGGCTGCCGACCTCTACATCATTCAGGACAATGGCGGCAACGCGGGCTTTTCCGACTGGCTCTCGGCCGGCGAGGCGCTCTCGCTGGTGTACATGCCCGGGGCCATGCGTTTCCGCGGCATCCCCGTGTTCACCAACACGCCCACCAAGGGCCCGCAGCGCGGCCCCGGGCAGAATCAGCTGGCCACGGCCATAGAACCCTTGCTGGACAAGGCCGCCCGCGCCCTGGGCATCGACCCGCTGGCCATCCGTCTGATCAATGCCCCCGGCAATGACGCCCTGTTCGGCGACGTGCAGGGCGGCGTCACCAGCGCCTATCAGGCCGAGGCCCTGCGCATTGGTGCCGAGCGCTTCGGCTGGCAGACGCAGTTCGCCCAGAATGGCCAGCGCCGGGGCAGCAAGGTGATCGGCGTCGGCATCGGCCAGGCCTATCACTCCGCCGGCAGCAGCGGCTTCGACGGCCTGGTGCGCATCACACCCGACGGCGTGCTGCACATCCACACCGGCGTGGGCAACCTGGGCACCTATTCCTATGCGACTACCTCCCGCGTGGCCGCCGAAGTGCTGAAGTGCCGCTGGGAGAATTGCGTGGTGGAGCGTGGCGACAGCCGCAACCACCTGCCCTGGAACCTGGGGCAGTTCGGCAGCAACACCTCGTTCACCATGACGCGCACCAATTACGTGGCCGCCATCGACGCGCTGGACAAGCTGCGTCGCATCGCTGCGCTGGACCTGGGAGGCGCGCCTGAGGATTACGAGATCGGCGAGGAACGCGTGTTCCAGCGCAGCAATCCGGAACGCGGTCTGAGTTACGCCGAAGCGGCGCAGCGCGCCATCGTGATCGGCGGGGAGTTCAGCGGGCAGAGCGCGCCCGAGAATCTCAATGCCATGACAGCTGCATCCGTGGCTGGAGTCGCGGGCACCGGCCTGATCGGCGTGGCGCGCGACACCGTGCCGCGCCAGGGCACCGTGGCCGGACTGGCGGCGGGCTTCGTGAAGATCGAGCTGGACCTGGACACGGGCAAGTACGACATCCTGGACTACATGGGCGTGACCGACTGCGGCACCATCCTGCATCCGCAGGGGCTGGGCGCGCAGATGAAGAGCGCCGCCATCATGGGTTTCGGACTGGCCGGTTTCGAACGCCACACCTACGACCCGCAGAATGGTCTGCCCGCCAACGTCTGGCTGCACCAGGCCAAGCCGCCCACGTATCTGGATGTGAAGACGACGATGCAGTGGGCAGCGGTGGAGATTCCCGACCCGCAGAACCCGGTGGGCGCCAAAGGCGTCGGAGAGCCCATTCAGGGCTGTGCCGCCGCGGCGCTGGTGTGCGCCATCTCCAACGCGATGGACGGGCATCTGTTCAACCGGGTGCCGGTGACGCCGGACATGATCGTCAATGTGGCCAAAGGCGACATCGCCGCTGCACAGACGCTGATGACCAACACGGCCTGAGGGTTTGTGGGAGCTTGCTTGCCTGTAGGAGCGGGCTTGTGTGGGAGCGGGCTTGCCCGCGAACAGTTCGCTTGCAAGCAAGCTCCTACAATACTGATCTTGTCCTCACCCCATCCGGCGCAGCGCGCTCACCAGCTGCGCCATTTCGTCCGGCGTGGTGAACACCTGGGGCGTCACACGAATGCAGGCGCCGCTGGCCAGGTCGTAGCGCGCCACGGTGAAAATGCCGAAGTCCTTCTGCAACCGCTGCTGCAGTGCGTTGACCTCGGTGGCCGAAGCCTGACCACGCAGGCGCACGCCGGCCATGCCTGTCCACGACGCTTCATCCGCACCTCCCAGCACTTCAATGTGCGACATGGCATCGGCCTCGCTCGTCCACAGGGAGCGCAGATACTTCAGCCGCGCCTCCTTGTTCGCACCGCCCACCGCCTGGTGGAAATCCAGCGCCGCCGGCACTGTCATGAACGCAGCGAAGTTCGCCGTGGCCGTGTGCACGCGGGCGGCGATGCGGGTGTTGTCCGGGTCGGTGTCGCCCGGATACGGCGTCACCTTTGCCAGCGTGCCCCGGCGCATGTACAGCGCCCCCACGCCCACCGGCGCACCGATCCACTTGTGCAGATTGAAGCCCGCCCAGTCCACCTGCAGCGAAGGCAGCTGGAAGTCCAGCAAGCCCCAGGACTGCGCGCTGTCGCAGATCACATCGATGCCGCGCGCCCGCGCCTGCTCCGCAATCTTTGCCACCGGCACCACCAGCCCGTGCTGATTGCTGACATGGGTCAGCAGCACCAGTTTCAATGCGGGATTGGCATCGAAGGCGGTGACATACACATCGAGGATCTGCTGCTGCGAGGCGCGCGGGGGGAGCACCACCTTTACTGCCGTGGCACCGGTGCTGTCAGCCAGCCACTGCATGGTGTCCTGAAAACTCGGGTAGTCCACGTCGGCATAGAGCACCGCGTCGGCGGGAGTGATTTGCTCGTACTGGCGAATCAGGTTGTGGATGGACTCGGTGGCATTGCGCGTCAGCACGATCTCGTCATCCTCCACACCCAGCGCTGACGCCACCCGCGCGGTGCTCTCGCGCAGGTCGGCGCCGTATTCGCCGCGCGCATACACCGCCATCTCCTGATTCACCTTGCGGGTGGCGGCCAGATAGGCCTCTTCCACCGGCGCCGCCATCTTGCCCCAGTAGCCGTGTTCCAGATCGATGATGCCTTCGATGCGCCGGTAATGCGTGGCCACGTCGCGCCAGAAGGCTTCGTCCTGCGCGAGCCGCGCGGCACTCTGGTCGGAAGGAGGCACTGGCAATGCCAGTGCGGAGGGCTGTGTAGTCGGCGTGGATTGTGCCTGAGCCACGCTGGCCAGAGCGCCAGCAGCGAAGCCGCCAAGCAGGGTGCGACGAGAGAAGGTGCCCGGTGACTTCATTGCGGTGCTGCTCCTGAAAGTGATGATGTTGCAGAGGAGTTTACACCGGAAATGTGACGCTTGTTCCAGAGGAATCCTGCGCCCTCCGGTGGTGCCGGATCAGGGTTGACGCACTGGAACAGGGCGGACTTGCAGATAGATCCGGCACATTCCTCACTGCCCGCCCGCCGCGCGCCACACTGACCACACCAGCGGCTGCAGCCAC
>CAYWMC010000224.1:0-1983 GCA_964459345.1 uncultured Klebsiella sp.
GCAACGTGTCGATCAAGCCGCTGTAAATCCCCCCCCCCCACACACTGTGGGAGCGGGCTTGCCCGCGATTGGTGCTCCGGACGAGGGTTGAGTTGCCGGGGCGACCTTGGCGGACACGCTGTGAATACGTCCGTGTACGCTCGGCGCACGCCATCCATGGCGTGCGACGGTCCGCAAAGGTCGCCCCGGCAACTCAGCCCTCAGCGCAGCGCCAATTCCGGCAAGCCCACTTCCACAGTACTGACAGAATTCCCCCGCGGCTTGTCTCTGGGAGAGGAGGCCGCCCCTACCCCTGCACCCTGAACCAGCGCGCGGACTCGCCGCGCCTCCGCCTCACCAGTGAGTGGCGGGTGCGCTGACTCTCTTGATCGAAGCATGCCTGCGAATGGCACCGCGCTGAGGGGCTGGTGGCCGGGGGCAGCCCCGCTTCCGGAGCACCATTCGCGGGCAAGCCCGCTCCCACAGGGGGGGGTACTCACCCGCCACTCAACGCCCCCACTATTTGTACACGCCCCCCCTCCTGCACCGGCACCTGCAGCGTCCGCACCATCGTCTCGCCCACAAACATCGCGATATGACGGCGGATCTGCCCGTGCTCATCCACCAGGCGGAAACCTACTCCCCTGTAGTGCGCATCCACAGCGGCGATGACATCCGCCAGAGTCAGCTCAGCGCCCCCGTTCGCGGGCAGGTCAAGGTGCAGCTCGCGCTGTCCGCCCGTGTACTCGTCAAGCTGACTCGGCAGGAACACGCGGATCATGGCAGGCGCACCACCTCGACGGAGTAGATCTGCGGCAGGTCCATGGCAATGCCCTGCCAGCTGGCGCCCTCGTCGAAGCTGGCCCACAACTGGCCATTGGTGGTGCCCAGATAAACACCCACCTGTTCGCAGTCGTCCACCGCCATGCACTGGCGCTTCACGGTCCACCAGGCCTGCGCCTGCGGGAAGCCGGTATTCTGCTTCTGGAAACTGCTGCCGCCGTCGCGCGAACGCCACACGGCCGGTTTGCCGCCGGGGGAGGTGCGCGGCCACTGGCCCGAACCGTCCATGGGGAACACCCAGAAGGTGTCCGGGTCGCGCGGGTGCACGACGATGGGGAAGCCGATGTCGCCCACCTCGCGGGGCAGATTGTCCCCGATGCGGGTCCAGCGTTCGCCCTCGGCGCGGTCCAGTGCGTAAAGGCCACAATGGTTCTGGTGATACAGTCGGTTCGCGTGCACCGGGTGCATCACCAGGCAGTGCGGGTCATGCCCGAAGTCGTATTCACTGCCGTCTTCCTTCGGCGGATAGAAATCCATCGCCACGCCCTTGTTCAATGGGTGCCAGCTGGCCCCCGCATCATGGCTCTCGAAAATGCCGCCGCCGGACATGCCCAGCAGCAGGTGGTTATTGTCTGAGTGGTCGACAATGACCGAATGCAGCTTGGCACCATCTGGCGTGCCGTCCTTGTCGCCGCCGCGCCACTGCAGGAAATCGGGATGGTGATTGAAGCCCAGCACTTCCTGCCAGGTGTTGCCGCCGTCCACTGATTTGAACAGGCCCTGGGGCGAGGTGCCCGCATACCACACGTCGGGTTCACTGGCATGGCCAGGAGTCAGCCAGAACACATGGTCCACACTGCGCGCGGTGCCATCGGGGGCAGGCGAGAAAGCGGGCGGGGTCTGCGCCTCGGTCCAGGTGGCGCCGGCATCTTCCGAGAGGTACACCGACGGGCCGAGGTGCCCGCTGCCCACGGACATGCGCAGACGGCCGGGGCAGCGCGGATCGGCGACATAATGGCTGATGACGGCACCCAGATGTTGCGGGCCGGATACCTGCCAGTTCTTGCGCTCTGCGTTGCCGGTGATGGTCCAGGCGCCCTTGCGGGTGCCGACGAGGATGAGGTGGCGGGACATGACAGGCGCTCCTTGTTGTTTGAACGAATTTTTTACGGGAGCTTGCCTGTAGTGGGCGTGTGCTGGCAAGTGGGACTGTAGGACTGT
>CAYWMC010000224.1:2083-4609 GCA_964459345.1 uncultured Klebsiella sp.
CTCGCCCGCACCCTTGGGTCACCGTCAAACGCGGGAGATTTTTTCCGCACCGTTCGCGGGCAAGCCCGCTCCCACAATCGCTCCCGACCTATCCCGAGGAATTCCGTTTTGAAAACCCTATTCGACCCCGTTCAGCTCGGCGCTTTCGCGCTGCCCAACCGCATCATCATGGCCCCGCTCACGCGCTGCCGCGCCAGTGAAGGCCGCGTGCCCAATGCGTTGATGGCCGAGTACTACCGCCAGCGCGCCAATGCCGGCCTGATCATCACCGAGGCCACGTCAGTCACGCCCCAGGGCGTGGGCTACCCGAACACGCCCGGCATCTGGAACGACGCGCAGGTGGAAGGCTGGAAACTGACCACCGACGCCGTGCACAAGGCTGGCGGCAGGATCATCCTGCAGCTGTGGCATGTGGGGCGCATCTCCCATTCCATGTACCTGGACGGGCAGCCCCCCGTGTCCGCCAGCGCCATCGCCGCCAAAGGCCATGTCAGCCTGGTGCGGCCTGAGACAGCGTACGAGACGCCCCGTGCCCTGGCCCGCGAAGAGCTGGCAGGGGTTGTCGAGGCCTACCGCAAGGGGGCAGAGAACGCGAAGAAGGCAGGCTTTGATGGCGTGGAGATTCACGGCGCCAACGGCTATTTGCTGGACCAGTTCCTGCAGAGCAGCACCAATCAGCGCACGGATGACTACGGTGGCAGCGTCGAGAATCGCGCCCGCCTGATGCTGGAAGTGGCCGATGCGGTGATTTCCGTGTGGGGCGCCGACCATGTCGGCATGCACCTGGCCCCGCGCTGCGACGGCCACGACATGGGCGATGCCGATCCGCTGGCCACGTTCAGCTATGTGGCAGCCGAGCTGGGCAAACGCGGCCTGGCTTTCCTGTTCACCCGTGAGCATTACAACGTGCCGGGCATCACCCCTGCGCTGAAGAAGGCCTTCGGTGGTCCGGTGATCGTCAACGAACAGCTGACCGTGGAAAAATCGGAAGAGCTGCTCAATACGGGTGTGGGCGACGCGGTGTCCTTCGGCCGCTGGTACATCGCCAACCCCGACCTGGTGCCGCGTCTGCGCGCCAAGGCCGAGCTCAACCCGCTGAACCCGGCCACCATCTATGCCGAAGGCGGCCTGGGCTACACCGACTACCCCGCGCTGGCCTGAAGCCGGGGCGCCTCGCGCCGCACCAGCAGTACCACCAGGGCCGCCATCATGCACAGGGCCCCGGCCAGCTGCAGGGCCGGCATGTAGGTCTGAAGATCGGTGCGCAGCACCCCCGCGATCCAGGCGGCGGAGGCAGCCCCGATCTGATGGCCCGCAAAGATCCAGCCAAAGGTCATGCTGGCCGCCTGTGCCCCGTAACGGGCGGCGGTCAGCTTGACGGTGGGCGGCACCGTGGCCACCCAGTCCAGTCCGTAGAACACCGCAAACACCAGCAGGGCCATGGGCGCAAAGCCCGAGAACGACAGGAAGATCAGCGACAGCCCCCGCAGTCCGTAGAACCAGAACAGCAGCCAGCGATTGTCGTAGCGGTCTGACAGCCAGCCCGACACGATGGTGCCCACGAAGTCGAAGCCCCCGATCACCGCCAGCATGGCTGCCGCGCTCAGCGCCGCGATGCCGAAGTCATGGTTCATCGGCACCCAGTGGGTGTGGATCAGGCCATTGGTGCTGAAGCCGCACACGTAAAAACTCAGGAACAGCACCCAGAACGTGCCGGTGCTCGACACCTCCCGCAGATTGCGCAGGGGCGCCATGGCCAGGGACGCAAAGCGGGTGCTGCGCGCAGGGGCTGGTGTCACGGTGGCGTCGCCGTACAGGGGCAGGCCGACATCGGCAGGGTGGTCGCGCATCAGCAGCAGGATCAGCCCCATGATCAGCAGCATGAACACCACGATCAGCCCGATGGCCGCGCGCCAGCCACTGGCCTCGGTGATCGCCGCCAGCAGGGGCTGAAAGACCATCTGGCCGGTGGCGGTGCTGGCCGTCATCAGGCCCATCACAAGCCCCCTGCGCTGCGAGAACCAGCGCGTGGCCACGGTGGCGCCAAGCACCAGCGCCGTCATACCGGTGCCGATGCCCACCACTACGCCCCACAGCAGCAGCAACTGCCACAGCTGAGTCATGGCAAAGGACAACAGCAGGCCGCTGCAGATCAGCCCCAGCGCGAAGGCCACCACCTTGCGCACGCCGAAGTGATTCATGAACGCGGCCGCGAACGGGCCGAACACGCCGAACAGGACCAGACGGATGGCGATGGCGGTGGACACCTGCTCGGTGGTCCAGCCGAACTCGGCCTGCAGGGGCGCGATCATGATGCCGGCCGAGCCCATGGCCGCTGCCGTGGCGAGCATGGTCAGGAAGGTGGTGGCGGCGACGATCCAGCCGTAGTGGATGCCGCGTGCCTGCAGCCAGGCAGCAAGGCGGGTGGTCTGCACGGCGCTCATGGCCGGTACTCCGAAGCTGCAAAGTGGAATGTCATGGAGCAGGCTCGGGGCGCAGTGGTAGCGTCGCTGGCAGCGGCGGCAG
>CAYWMC010000225.1:0-3444 GCA_964459345.1 uncultured Klebsiella sp.
TGACAGAGGATGAAGGGCTGATGCTGGCGATCCAGGCCGGCGACGCGAAGGCGTACGAGGCCGCCATCAGGAAGCATCTGAAGTCCATCAGTCATTTCGCGTTCCGCATGCTGGGCAACAGCAAGGACACCGAGGACATCACGCAGGAGACGTTTCTGCGCCTGTGGACCCATGCCGACAGCTGGCAGAGCGAGAAGGCCAGTGTCAGCACCTGGCTCCACCGTATCACCCACAACCTGTGCATCGACTACCTGCGCAAGGACAAGTCGGGCATCAGCAGCGAATACGAAGACGAGCACGAAGGCAGTGACAGACCTGCCGATGCGCCCGAAAAGACACAGCAGCTGGAGGCACTCCGGCAGGCGCTGGAAGAATTGCCGGAACGCCAGCGCACAGCCATCGTGCTGAGCCATTATCAAGGCTTCTCCAACAAGGAGGTGGCGCTGATCATGGACATTTCGGTAGACGCCCTGGAGTCGATCCTGGCGCGGGCAAGACGCAGTTTGAAAGCGCAGTTGAAGCAGTGAACAGGCTCCACAAGAGAGCCGGCAACCACAACCGTCAGAGCACAGAGCTAACCATGAACATGACACCGGAAAGATTCGCGCAACTGGTCGAACTCCACGGCAGCCAGCCCGAGCGCTGGCCCGCGGAAGAACGCGTCGCAGCCGAGGCGTGCTGGCAAGCCAGTGCGCAGGCCCAGGCAATGCTGGAGGAACAGGCGCGCCTGGAAGCCCTGCTGGACGCCCTGCCCGTGCCCGCCATGCCCGGCCTGGAGCAGCGTGTGCTGCGTCGTGCCGCCAGCCTGACCCGGGACAGCCTGCTCGATCAGGCACTGGACTGGCTGCTGCCACGCTCAGACCGCTTGCTGGCATGGATCTGGCGCCCGGCCCTGGTGGCCTGTCTGCCTCTGGTCTGCGGCATCTACATGGCCAACTTCTTCAGTTTTGGCATCACCGGCCCGGAGCTGGCCTGGGAAGAGGAATTGTCGTTGCTGGCGTTGAATGACTACGCGGAGATTGCCGAATGAGCGTGAACCGCCGTCGAGTGATCAACTGGGTGCTGGTGGTATCCCTCAGCCTGAACCTGCTGGTGTTCGGGGGCATTGCTGCGCGCATCCTGATCGACCCGAACGGACGCCCGCTGCCACAGAACCTGTCGTGGATTCTGGATGATCTGGATGAGGCGACACTGCAGCGGCTTGAACCGCACATGCAGGAATACCGCGCCGCCATGCGGCCTCTGCGCGGCGAGATCTTCCGTGCCCAGGTGGACGTGAATGAACTGCTGACCGAGGAGCCCCTGAACGAGGAAGCCTTGAAAGTCGCCTTCGATGAACTTCGCGAAGTGGCCACGCGCTATCTGGAAATCACCCAGCAGCAGACCATCGAAATCTTCGCCCAGATCACGCCGGAACAACGCATCCATGCCATGAGCTTCATGCAGGACCGCCGTGACCCCGACGAGCGCAGGGGCCCGGAGAACGACAGCGACCGTTGAGCGTCAGCGCACGCGCTGCAGAGTCTGAATGCCCTGGGGGCTGCGCTGGATCATCTCGTCCGGGCCGTTGAATTCCACCGTGCTGGTCACTTCCTGTCCCATGGCATCCAGCCTGATGCTGTCTGCATCAACCCACACATAGGGGAAACTCACCCCGAAGGACTCCACGGCAATCTCGGTTTCACTGTAGACCAGCACGATGCTCTGGCCCTGGAAGTCACCCGCCCACGTGCCCAGAATCAGCTCCTGTTTGCTGGGAGCCGCCGTGCCGGCACAGGCGGCCAGCAGCAATACCGACAGGACGAGGACAGCCCTGCGCGCACAGGCGAACAGACTGGAATGCATAAGTGTGTCAGGCATACAGGATTCCCTTTTGATGAACGCGCCCGCACCGCAACCGCTGTCGGAACTGCGGCGTCGCGTCTGGGGCAATACTACTGTGATCGCCGGCGGAGCGCATGAAAAATTCTGCTAAGCTGCCGTCCGCACATTTCACTCTGGCGCAAGGAGACGCACTGCCATGTCACTCATCCCGGGCATTTATCGCCATTACAAGGACAAGCTCTACCAGGTCTATGCCGTCGCGCGGCACAGTGAGACCGAAGAGGAGCATGTGGTCTACCGCCCTCTCTACGGCGAGCGCGGCCTGTGGATCCGTCCGCTGGCGATGTTTGACGGCACGCTGGAAGTCGATGGCAGGACTGTCAAACGCTTCACCTTCATCGAAGCGGCCGAGCCCGAGCGCCCCTTCAGTTCCTGAGTGCCTCGGCGTCATTGCGGCGGCGTTGTTCTTCCTTGGCCAGCTGCTTCTCATGGCGGCGGCGCGCGATGGTCTGCGCCATCGATTCGCCAATATGGGGCTCGCCACGCGCATTGGCCAGCTGCACCTGACGCTCCCGCTCGGCATAGCGACGCAGCTGTTCGGCATCGTGGCTGTCGTGGCAATGCGGGCAACTGATTCCCCGCACGTAGTACGGCGAGAGCATTTCCTCCGCGGTGATCGGCATGCGGCAGGCGTGACACTGGTCGTACTGCCCCTTCTCCAGCTGGTGATTCACCGTCACACGATTGTCGAACACGAAGCACTCCCCTTCCCAGAGTGACTGCTCCTGCGGCACCTCTTCCAGATACTTCAGAATGCCCCCTTCCAGGTGATACACCTCGGTGAAACCCTGCTGCTTCATGAAGGCCGTGGACTTCTCGCAGCGGATTCCACCCGTGCAGAACATGGCCACCTTGCGGTGCTTCTGCGGGTCCAGATTTTCCCTGGCGAAGGCCGGGAATTCGCGGAACGATTCCGTCTGCGGGTTGAGCGCATTGCGGAAGGTGCCGATCTTCACCTCGTAGTCGTTGCGGGTGTCCACCAGCACGACGTCGGGATCGCTGATCAGGGCATTCCAGTCTTTGGGCTTCACATAGGTGCCGACGATGTGGTTCGGGTCGATATCCTCCACACCCATGGTCACGATCTCCTTCTTGAGCTTGACCTTGGTGCGGTAGAACGGGTTCTCGTCGACGTAGGATTCCTTGGCTTCCAGCGCCTGCATGCGCGGGTCGCTGCGCAGCCAGGCCAGCACCGTGTCGATGCCCGCGCGGGGCCCGGCAATGGTGCCGTTGATGCCTTCGAGGGCCAGCAGCAGTGTGCCGCGTACCTCGTTGTCGGCCATGAGATCGTGCAGGGGAGCACGCAGGGATTCAAAATCGGGAAGGCGCACGAACTTGTACAGCGCCGCTACAACGATAGCAGTCATGGGGATGTCCTCTCTGCCGCCTGGAACGCAAATCCAGCGCAAATGAATGAAGGTGCGCCGGGGGGCGCGGGGGGCATTCTACAGGAAGTGGGTGTTGATGTGCCTCAGTGATTTTGGGCTGCAGGCCGGCACGGGCGAGGCCATGCGCGTCCGCCCTGGTGGGAGCGGGCTTGCCCGCGAATGGCACAGCGTT
>CAYWMC010000225.1:3454-4593 GCA_964459345.1 uncultured Klebsiella sp.
CATCTGCGATGGGTGGCTGGAGGGCGCCGAGCCTACAGGGATGTACTTGTGGCGTGTCCGCAGGAACACTGCCGCCTGCTCGGCCCGGATTTCGATGCGCTGTTCGCGGGCAGGGCCCGCTCCTACAAATTGGGGGGCGCGCACGGGATCTCAGTGCCCGGACTCGTGCTCGCGGATCACCTGCAAGAAGGCGTCGCCGTATTTCTCCAGCTTGCTCTGCCCTACGCCGCTGATGGCCAGGAACTGCTGCTCGGTCAGCGGCCGGTAGTGCACCATGTCCATCAGGCTGGCGTCGTGGAAGATGACATAGGGCGGCACGTCCTTTTCGTCGGCGAAGGTCTTGCGGCACTGGCGCAGGGCGTCCCACAACTGCTTGTCGGCATCAGCCACCTTGTGGCCGCTGCGGGACTTCTTCTCGGGTTTGGCCAGCACTTCCTGCACATCGATGCGCAGGTCGATGCGCTCCTCACCCTTGAGCAGTGCGCGGGACTTCTCGTTCAGATGCAGTCCGCCATAGGTGGCATGGTCCACATTCAGATAGCCGCGCGCCACCAGCTGACGGAACACCGAGCGCCAGGCATTGCCTTCCAGCTCCTTGCCGATGCCATAGGTGGAAAGATGCTGGTGCGCGTTCTGGAAAATCTTGTCGGACTCCACGCCCAGCAGCACGTCGATCAGGTAGTTCACACCGAAGCGCTGCCCGGTGCGGTACACGCAGGACAACGCCTTGCGCGCAGCCTCGGTGCCATCCCAGGTGGGCGCGGGCGTCAGGCAGGCATCGCAATTGCCACAGTATTCGGGCGTGTCTTCGCCGAAATAATGCAGCAGCGCCTGGCGCCGGCAGCTGGTGATCTCGCACAGGCCCAGCATGGCATCGAGCTTGGCCCGCTCGACGCGTTTGAATTTCTCGTTGCCCTGAGAGGCATCCATCATCTGCCGCAGCATGATCACATCCTGCAGCCCGTAGACCATCCAGGCGGTGGCCGGCTCGCCGTCACGCCCGGCACGGCCCGTCTCCTGATAATAGGCTTCAAGGCTCTTGGGCAGGTCCAGATGCACGATGAAGCGCACATCGGGCTTGTCTATGCCCATACCGAAGGCGATGGTGGCCACCACGATCACACTGTCTTCCCGCAGGA
>CAYWMC010000226.1:0-4545 GCA_964459345.1 uncultured Klebsiella sp.
CAACAGCAGGCACAGGGAACCTATGTCCGAAGACCCCCGCAATCTGATTCGCGCCGCCCAGGCTGGCGATGTCGACGCCTTCAGGTCGCTGCACCAGCAGTTTGTCGGGCGAACGTACACGGTCTGTCGGCGCCTGCTGGCCGACCGGCAGAAGGCCGAAGACGCCTGTCAGGAGACCTTTCTGAAAGTCTGGCAGCAGCTGCCGCAGTTCCGCCACGACAGCAGCTTCGGCACCTGGGTGCACAGTATCGCGACCCGCTGCGCCATCGACCTGTGGCGCCGGGACCGCGGACTGCGGCTGATCGACGAGCATGCGCTGGAGGAGCTTCCGGACGCCCCTGTGCCACCGGGCGAAACGGATGCCGAGCGGGCCATCGCCGCCCTGCCGCCGCAGGCAAGGGCCGTGTTCGTGCTGTTTGCCCTGGAGGGGCACACCCATCAGGAAATCGCCGTTCTGCTGGGAATTGCCGAAGGCACATCGAAGGCGCATTACCACCGGGCCAGAAGCTTGTTGAAGGAGACCTTGAGCGATGCATGACGAAAGACCGCAAGGCAGTACCCACTCAGACGAGTCGCGGGACGAGGCCCTGGACAAGGCCGTTCGCGCCCTGCCCCGCGAACTGGCGCCGGAACGGGATCTGTGGCCCGCGCTGGCAGCCCGTCTGCCCGAACGCCGGCAGCAGCGGCGTCACGGGCGGGCGGGTCTCTGGGCGGCTGCGGCAGCGCTGGGGGCTCTGTGGTTTGCCACGCTTCCCGCGCCGGCACCGGTGTCTGAGCGTGAACCGAATCTGGTTGCGGGAATGCCGCTGAATGCCCAGTTGCAGGCCGTCTACGAGACGGTGCAGGCCGAGCAGCTCGCTGGCATGACGACTGCTGTGCACCCCGAGCTGCGGGTCTGGGACGACGCCATCGACCAGGTCCACGAAGCGCTGCGCTTCTATCCGGATGATCCATACCTGCTGGACCAGCTCGACCGCCTTTACCGCCAGCGTCTGCAGGCACTGCAACATGCCACGCTGAACGCTGCTTTCACCAACACCTACTACTGACAGGAACCGCGCCATGACTGTGAAATCCACTCTGACAACACTGCCTCTGCTGCTGGCAGTGGCCCACGCCATGCCCGTCTTCGCGCAGGACCCGATTGATGAGAGCCGAACGGTGGCTCCCAATGAGCGCGTTTCCATCGAAGTCCGGCGCGGTGAAGTCCGCATTCAACCCTCGACAGACGGCGTGTTCCGCGTGCGCGGCACCCTGGATGAAGAGGCCGAAGGCTATGTGCTTGAGTCCTCCGGCGGCAGCACGCGCTTCGAAGTCCAATTGCCGCGCTCCGCGGAGCGCTGGGGCAGCTCGGACGATGTCGAATTTCCCTCCAACCTGGACATCGAACTGCCGGCGGGCGCCTCACTCGAGTTCCAGGGCGTGAGCACCACTGTCATCGTGACCGGCATCACCGGCGGCAGTGAAATCGCCTCGGTGAACGGTCGCATCGACGCCAGCAATCTGAGTGAGCGCGTGGAGTTGTCCACAGTCAATGGCAGCATTCTCAGCAACGGCAACAGTGGCCGCCTGGAAATGAACAGTGTGAATGGCGAAATTGAAGACACAGGCTCGAGCGGCAGAGCCAGCTACTCCACCGTCAATGGTGACCTGAACATCGCCAGTTCAGCCTCGGAAGTGGAGATCGACACGGTCAACGGAGATGCCGTCCTGCAACTGCAGGGCACCCAGACGCTCACGCTGGAAACCGTCAATGGGGATTTCGACGTGACGCTCACCGGCACCAGCAGTCCACAGATCCAGGGCGACAGCGTCAGTGGCGATCTGGCATTCGTGCTGGACACGGGGCTCGATGCCCGCGTCTCACTGCAGACCCACAGCGGCGATATCGACAACGGCCTCAGCGACGCACAGCCCGAAGGCGAGCGTTTCGGGCCCCGCGAAAGCCTGCAGTTCACCGTGGGTCAGGGCAGCGGCGAAATCGAGCTGCGCTCCATCAGCGGCAGCCTCTCACTCTCTCTCCCCTGACACACCCCTCCCCGGGAACACGGATGTTCCCATGCACACTTTACCCACAGCTTGTGCACACAAATAGCCCTTGCAATCACCCAGCGAGCGCACTATCTTGTGTTCCTGATTCAGAAATACCCTATATGTAGTATTTGAGTGGTTTTTCACCAGCCGTAAAACACTCGTCAGAAAGCGCATTTTTTCCTGTTTTTACAGGTTAATTTCAGGGCCAGGCTCGCTCTCCGGTATCCGCTTCACCATCGGTACGCCGAACCGGAAAGCCATAAAAACATCATGGAGAACCTCATGCAGACCGACATTTACAGTCAACCCAGTGCTTCCTCCTCGGCGCAGACCGGCACGCAGCAGAAAGCGTCGTCCGCGTCCGCCACCGCCCCTGGTCAGATCCGCGTCATCAAGCGCAATGGCGCTGTCGTGGGGTACGACGAGTCCAAGGTCGTTGTCGCGATCACCAAGGCGTACCTGGCCGTCGAAGGTGGCACCGCCGCCGCCTCTTCCCGTGTGCATGAGACAGTCACCAAGCTGGGCAAGCAGATCACCACGATCTTCCGCCGCCGAATGCCCTCTGGTGGCACCATCCACATTGAAGACATTCAGGACCAGGTCGAACTGGCGCTGATGCGTACCGGCGAGCACAAGGTGGCCCGCAGCTACGTGATCTACCGTGCCGAACGTGCCCGCGTGCGCGAACAGCAGCGCGTCCGTGAGCAGGACAGCACCCCTGCCATCACCGTGACCTACGCCGACGGCACCCAGGGTCCGCTGGACACCCAGCGCCTGCGCACGGTGATCGACGAGGCCTGCGAGGGCCTGGAATATGTGTCTGCCGACGAAATCTACGCCGAGACCATCAAGAACCTGTACCCCGGCGTCCGTATCCAGGACGTGCGTACCTCGTCCGTGATGACGGCACGCACCATGGTGGAGAAAGACCCGAACTACTCTTTCGTCTCTGCCCGGCTGCTGCTGGACACCCTGCGTTCCGAAGCACTGAGCTTCCTTGGCCTGGCCGACAGCGCCACCCAGGGCGAGATGCAGTACCGCTATGCTCTGACCCTGCGCCCCTACATCCAGAAGGGTGTGGAACTGGGCCTGCTGGACCCGGAACTGCTGACCTTCGACCTGGATGTGCTGGGCGAGGCTCTCAAGGCCGACCGCGACAATCAGTTCACTTACCTTGGCCTGCAGACGCTGTACGACCGCTACTTCATTCACAGTGGCGACACCCGCTTCGAGCTGCCCCAGGTGTTCTTCATGCGCGTGGCCATGGGCCTTGCGTCACGGGAAGCCAACCGGGAAGAGCGCGCCATCGAGTTCTACAACCTGATCTCCAGCTTTGACTACATGACGTCCACGCCGCAGCTGTTCAACTCCGGCACGCTGCGTCCGCAACTCTCGTCCTGCTTCCTGACGACAGTGCCCGACGACCTGTTCGGCATCTACAGCGCCATCCGTGACAACGCCATGCTGTCCAAGTGGGCCGGCGGTCTGGGCAATGACTGGACTCCCGTGCGTGCACTGGGCGCCCACATCACCGGCACCAATGGCAAGTCCCAGGGCGTCGTGCCCTTCCTGAAAGTGGTGAACGATACAGCTGTCGCCGTGAACCAGGGCGGCAAGCGCAAGGGCGCTGTGTGTGCCTATCTCGAGACCTGGCACCTGGACATCGAGGAATTCATCGAACTGCGCAAGAACACGGGCGATGACCGTCGCCGCACCCACGACATGAACACCGCGAACTGGATTCCCGACCTGTTCATGAAGCGTGTTTTCGAAGATGGCGACTGGACCTTGTTCTCCCCGAACAATGTGCCCGACCTGCATGACCTGCATGGCCGTGCGTTCGAGGCTGCCTATGTGGAATACGAGCGTCTGGCTGCGCTTGGAAAGATCGAAGTCTACAAGACAGTGAAAGCCAAGGACCTGTGGCGCAAGATGCTGTCCATGCTGTTCGAGACCGGCCATCCATGGATCACCTTCAAGGATGCCTGCAACGTGCGCTCACCCCAGCAGCACGTGGGCACGATCCACTCGTCCAACCTGTGCACCGAGATCACGCTGAACACCAGCAAGGACGAAGTGGCAGTCTGCAACCTGGGCTCCGTGAACATGGTCAACCATGTCACCGAGGCCGGCGGACTGGATCACGACAAGCTGCAGCGCACCATCAAGACTGCGGTACGCATGCTCGACAATGTCATCGACATCAACTACTACTCCGTGGAACAGGCGAAGAACTCCAACCTGAAGCACCGCCCGATCGGCATGGGGATCATGGGTTTCCAGGATGCGCTGTATGTGCTGAAGATGCCCTACTCCTCTGAACGTGCGGTGGAGTTTGCCGACACCTCCATGGAAGCGATCAGCTATTACGCCTTCATGGCGTCCACTGATCTGGCAGAAGAGCGCGGCGCCTACGAAAGCTACAAGGGCTCCCTGTGGGATCGCGGCATTCTGCCAATCGATTCTCTGCAACTGCTGGCCAAGGAGCGTGGTGAAGAGTTCCTGGACGTG
>CAYWMC010000227.1:0-1990 GCA_964459345.1 uncultured Klebsiella sp.
AACACCACACAATCCCACCCCACCTCACCCCGCGTCAGATCAGGCTGCGCCCTGCACTCCCGCTGCACCACCAGCGCGCGGTCGGTGGCCAGGTGGATCAGGGCGTCGGTGGCAATCGGATGAAACCTCCCCTCCGCATCCGGTCCCTGCCGCAGGCTGATGATCAGCAGGCCGCCAGGCGCCAGCAGCTCGCTCACGATGCGCATGGCGCGCGCATGCTGCGTGGGCAGCAGGTGCATCCACACGGCGCTGATCAGAATCAGGGTGTAGCGCTGGTCCAGCGCGCGCAGGCGGGTGAGGTCGGGCAGGCTGTCGTCCAGCCAGGTGATGCTGCCAGGCAGCCGGGGGGCGAGGGTGTTGGTGTGGGTTTCGCCGCGCGTGCGCAGGGCGGCATTGGGTTCCACGGCGGTGACGTTCCAGCCCAGGCTGGCCAGCCACGTGGCATCGCGGCCCGAGCCGGCGCCGATGTCGCAGGCCAGTCCAGGCTGTGGCGGCAGCAGGTCTTGCCAGCAGCGGTGCACCTCATGGGCGGGCAGGGCCTGGTAGCGCTGGAAGAGGGTGTCCGCGTTCCGAGTGTAGTAGTCCATGAGCCCGGTTCTGTCCAATGTTTTGCCCGGAGTTTTCGGGACGATCGGGGGAATGTCAACCGGGCGGGCGACGGGGTGGCGGGGCAGGGGGTTGTTCGGCGTATGATGTCTGCCACACACTCCCAGGCGCCTGGACGCCTCGTTGCCATGAGTACTCGCCTGCCCCCGCATTATTCCCCCGCCGAAGAGCGCCTCAATGTGGCCTCCCATGCCTTCGGCTTCGTGCTCAGCCTGGCCGCCCTGGTGGCGCTGCTGTGGCAGGCGTTTGCCAGCGGGTCGGCGCTGACGGTGGTCAGTTTCGGGCTGTTCGGGGGCGCTCTGGTGACGCTTTACGGTGTCTCGACGCTTTACCACAACAGCCATGACCCGGTGCGCCGCGCGCGTTTGCGCATTGCCGATCACGCGGCCATCTACGGGCTGATTGCCGGCACGTACACGCCGTTCACGCTGCTGGTGCTGCCGCAGGGGGTGGGCTGGACGATCTTCGCGGTCACCTGGTCCATGGCGCTGACGGGCATCGTGCTGAAGATCTTCTTCACGGGGCGCTTCCGGCTGGTGTCCACGCTGCTGTATCTGTTCATGGGCTGGATCATCGTGTTCGCCATCGGGCCGCTGGTGGAATCCCTGCCGGCGGCCGGGCTGCGCTGGGTGGTGGCGGGGGGCATTGCCTACACGCTGGGCGCAGTGCTCTACAGCATCCGGCAGCTGCCGTTCAATCACGCCGTGTTTCACCTGTTCGTTCTGGCGGGCAGCGCCTGCCATTTTGTGGCTGTTTACGGCTATGTAGGGTGATCCGGGTGAGTGGGCGTTGACTTCCGGGCAGCATTGCGGCGCAATCGCCCCTGCCATTCCCCATTTCCCCCACCCGGAGAACAACATGAAAAAAGTCGGATTCCTGCTTGCCCCCCTGTTTCTGCTGAGCAGTGCCCTGCTGGCCCAGACGCCCGCAGCGCCTGCGCCCGCCGCTGCCCCGCCCGCACCGCCTGCCCCGTGTGGTCCGGCCAGTCAACTGACGGCTGATTTCAGCACCAACGTGGCGGCCGATTCGCGCTGCTTCGAGATGCGCATGTACACGGCCCAGCCCATGGACACCGGCAAGAGCATCGACATGCTGCACCAGCGTTTCCGCGAGGCCGAGATCGGCATCTTCCAGCGCCTGGGCGCCGAGATCGTGGCGGTGTGGCAGCGCAATGACGACCCGAACACGCTGGTGTGGATGCTGGCCTATCGCGACCGCGCGCACCGCGACGAAGTGTGGGCGGCGTTCCGCACCGACCCGGAGTGGACGGCCCTGCTGGCCAAGTATCCTGTGCCCATCCAGGCGCAGTCCTACACGCTCAGCGCGACGGATTATTCGCCGCTGAAGTGATGCGCAGCTTCAACACCAATTCCTGAAAGTACTC
>CAYWMC010000227.1:2090-4534 GCA_964459345.1 uncultured Klebsiella sp.
GTGCGCCACTGCCGGTAGAGCAGCGCGTGCATTTTGCCGGCAAACAGGTCGGGCAGCACAAAGCACTTGGTATAGAACGAAAAAGGCTGCAGCAGCAGTTTCTCTTCGGTGCCGAAGTGCAGGGGTGGGTCGGTGTCCACTTCAAACTTGATCTTGGTTTGTCTGCTGCCTTTCACCTGCAGGTCGTACACATTCGTGTTGTTCTTGAGAAAGGCAGAGACGATCGCCGTGGCCACCTGCTTTTCCCGCTGGCGAATCTCCACATCGAAACCCAGCGCCGCGAACTCCTTTGTCACCGCATTGAAATAGGGGGTGAACGAAAACTGCGGGTCGGGGTGCAGCAAGGAAAAATCCAGATCTTCAGAGAAGCGTGGCAGGCCATGGAATATGCGCAGGCAGGTGCCGCCATAAAATGCAGCCTTCTGAAAAAATCCGCCGCGCTGCAGCCCGGCCAGCGCAATTTCCTGCATGACTTCGCGCAGCGCGTTGGTCTTCTCAAGCTCTGTACCTGCCTCGTATGGCGCCAGCATTTGTTCGACGATGCTCATCGCAATCCCTCCATGGCCTTGAGTAACAGCGTGAGCTGGCGTTGCTTGTGCCCCGCGTGTGCGCAGGCTTGAAAAATGTCTAGCGGCATGGATCGCAGGGCCTCTTCGTCCACGCGCAGGTCTTCAAGCAGAAATGCCTCCATGGCAGCCACACTGAACACGGCAAGATTGCGGGTCAGAGCCACCTTGTCGCACAGCGCCTTTTCGGGAGACGCCATGAGAAAGCTGGTGCCATCGGCATTCTGAGTCAGCTGGATGCCAGGGCGATACAGCGGCAAGGGCAAATGCGTGTAGGAAAAGCGTCCCAGTGGTGTGCTCAGGGAGGCGGAGCGGCCGGTCGTCACGGCGGTCACTTCGGTGACGCCTTCCGGAATCAGGCCATACCAGCTCAGCGCATAGTCCAGAGATACACAGGAGGGCCCGCGCAGCAGATTGGACACCAGCGGCAGAGACACCGGCGTGCGGCGCCGCTGCGGCCCCAGCAGATAGAGGCCCCGGCGCAGTGAAATGATGTCCTGCCGGGCCAGCAGGTCGGCAATCTTGTCATTCGGGCGGCGATAGTCGGACAGCAGCGGCAGCAGCGAGCCGTGGCTGAAGGGCACTACGCCAAACCTGTCTAGCTGGGATTCGAGGCTCATGATTCACTTTTTTGCATGGTTAATCGGAATATAGTCGATTATCTGTGCAAAAACAAACTGGCAGAACGATCCGTCCCGTCTAAACTGAAACCACGGTGTCATTGCTGTCTGTCGGTTTCAAGGTATAACATTGTTATAACTTCGCCCGTCAGCAACCACCCTTTCTGGAGCTCCCCCATGCGCGTCAATCTCATCAAGGTAGGCAATTCCCGCGGCATCATCATTCCTGCTGCATTGTTGGCCAGCTGTGAACTTGGTGATGCCGTGGACCTGCAGGTCGATGGCAGGCGCCTTGTGATTGAGGCGATCAGGAATCCACGCGAAGGCTGGTTCGACCACTACCAAGCGGATGGCGATGCCGATGTACTGGCTTCCATTCCTCTGGATGAAGGAGACGACGAATGGGTATGGTGAAGCGGGGTGAGGTGTACTGGGTCAATCTTGACCCGGTCGTCGGAACTGAAATCAGCAAGACGCGGCCGGCCCTGGTGGTGTCGCCAGATGACATGAATGCGGCGCTGCCCCGCGTCATCATTGCGCCCCTGACGAGTGCCGGTCGTCCGCTGGGGTGCCGCCCCGAGCTGACCTTCCAGCGCAAGTCTGCCCGCATCCTGCTGGATCAGCTGCGCACAGTGGACAAGGCCCGGCTGGGTGCGCCGCTGGGCGTCATCGAACTGGCGGTGTGGCACCCGGTGTTGCTGGAGATGTTCGCCTGACCCTCACCCCATCGGATACGGAATGGCCTTGTGCACCGCATCGCACGCCGCCAGCACGTCTGCGCTCAGTGTCACATCCAGCGCCGCCAGGGTGTCATCCAGCTGCTCTGCGTCGCGGGCGCCGATGATGGTCGAGGCCACGAAGTCGAAATTCATGCTCCAGGCCGTGGCCAGTGTGGTCACCGTCATGCCTGCGTCCCGGGCAATCTCGATATAGCGCGCGGTGGAATCCAGCGTGCCCTTGTTCAGGAAGCGGTCGGCCATGGCGCGCTGACGCGCGTGCGGAAGGGCCAGATATTCCCCGAAGCGGCTGCGCGCCGGAATCTGTTCTGCGTTGTACTTGCCACTGAGCATGCCGCCCGCGATGGGCGAGTAGGGCAGCAGCGACACGTTCTCGCGGCGGCACACCTGCGCCAGTTCATCCAGGAAGCGCCGGTGCAGCAGCGAGAAGTTGTTCTGGATGGACTGGAAGCGAGCCAGCCCTTCATATTCGGCAATGGTGTTGGCCTTGGTCAGCCCGTAGGCCGTCTCGTTCGAGGTGC
>CAYWMC010000228.1:0-4520 GCA_964459345.1 uncultured Klebsiella sp.
GGGCACCTGGCGGGCAATGCGCTGGAATTCCAGACTATCGTCGCCACTGAGCGGGTGGGCCACGGTGTTGTCCACGATCTGGGTGGTATTGCCCACCACCATCACTTCGTCATCTTCGGACAGATAGCCCAGCTCGATCTTGAACATGAAGCGGTCGAGCTGCGCTTCCGGCAGCGGGTAGGTGCCCTCCAGCTCGATGGGGTTCTGCGTGGCCAGCACGAAGAAGGGCCTGGACATCTTGTGCGTCACGCCAGCGGCGGTCACCTGGCGCTCTTCCATCGCTTCCAGCAGCGAGGATTGCGTCTTCGGTGGTGTGCGGTTGATCTCGTCCGCCAGCAGGATATTGGTGAAGATCGGGCCCTTCACGAATTTCAGCGCACGATTGCCGTCCTTCTCTTCCACGATCTCCGAGCCCACTACATCGGAAGGCATCAGGTCGGGGGTGAACTGAATGCGGCTGAACTTGACCTGCAGAATGTCGGCCACCGTCTTGATCAGCAGCGTCTTGGCAAGCCCCGGCACGCCTGTCACCAGACAGTGGCCCCCGGCGAACAGTGCGATGAGCAGCTCATCGATGACAGCCTCCTGACCGACGATGACCTTCTTGATCTCCTTGATGATCTGATCACGTCCGTCCTGCATCTTTCTGACCAGCGCCAGATCGTCCTGGCTCTCCAGTCCTGCCACTGCGCCCTCTTCGATGTTCTGAGTTTCTGACATGAGTAAGTCCTGTTTTTCGTTGTGGGTCTTTTGTGTTGTTCGTCTCAGTGCGTGAATGCGTATATCAGATAGTTGATGGCAATCTTGTACGCCTCGTTGCTGTAGCGCGTCGGATAGGGCTCGAAAAACGTGTGTTCCCAGCCATCCCCCAGATCGGCATTGTGATTGGCCACGAGCATAACACGGCCGTCATCGTCGAGAATGGCATAGACGGCCGGCGGATAATTCGGATCATCGAGACTGAAGCCACCGTTGTAGTCCCAGGTGACTGCGCGACCTGGCACCTGCACCACTTCCTCCACGTCGAAGAAGGTGTGGAACAGTTCGTGCGAGGTATCCAGCTTCACCAGCGGGCGCTCCGGAAACAGTTTGGCCATTTCCATCTGGAAGTCCTGCAGATGCGCGTCGCCCCAGAAGTCGTCCAGCAGGATGAAGCCGCCACGGAACAGAAACTCGCGCATCGCCACGATCTCGTCCGCCGTAAACTCGGGGCCCGTCATGGTCGAACCAATGGGCACTCGCTTCATGTTCATGTACAGGAACGTGTGTTCGAACAGCCGCGGATCGGTCAGATCCATGAAGTCATAGCTCTTGCTGTTGGCATCGATGTTCGTGTAGCGCTGCACGCCGCGCAGGAAATTGGATTCCGCGTCGGGATAGTCCGTGTCCCACCAGCCACCGCGACCTCCCCCGCCACCGAAGCCGCCGAAACCGCCACCGCCGCCGAACCCACCGCCGCCACCGCGCCGGCCGCGTCCGCCACCGTAATTGGTGTAGCGGCCGCGAATCCAGGTGAACTCGGTGGGCGGACCGGACTCGGCATCCACTTCCCGCAGGAAGGACTCAGGGTCGAAATCCAGCGGCACTGCGCCGTTCTGCGCCTGTGCGCCGGCACTGCACAGCAGCGCACCGCCCCCCGCCGCCATCAGCAGCAGAGTATTCCGCAGTGTCCTGCCTGTTTCCCGAATCCAGCGCATCGACTCTTCTCCACGGGCATGCCCGTCGGCTTACGGGGTCACATCCACCGCCTGCAACAATACTTCCTGGGCGCGCTGATAACTTGGTGCAATTTCGAGCGCAGTCAGAATATTGCGCTTCGCTTCAGCCGGCTGGCCATTGCTCAGGTAGGCTTCTGCCAGATCCGTGCGGGCCTCGACCGGGTCATTCACATCCAGATCCACCAGCACTTCCAGTTCCCGCACGGCCATCTGCGGATCATTCAGCCGGCGGGCCAGCTCGGCGCCAATCTGGTGAACATCCAGGCGATACGGACTGATGGCCAGGGCGCGGTCCATGTAATAGCGGGACAGCGCGAGATCGCCATCCTCCAGCGCAGCCGCCGCGAGCAGCACCGTGGAGTCATAGTCATGCTGCTGGTTCTGGAGCATCACCGTCAGCTGCTCCAGGCGCGCGGCTTCGTCGCCCTGGCGCTCGTGGATCTGCGAGAGCACCAGCGCGGGGCTGGGGTAGCCGGAGTAATCGGGCAGGATGTCCTGAGCGATCTGCAGATGCACCTTGGCTTCGTCGAAGTTTTCCTCCTTGAACAGCACGATGCCCAGCTGCAGATGGGCCTGGAAGTCGCGGGGCTGGTCCTGCACGCGCTGGCGCATGTGCTGCTTCAGAGAGGCGTTGTTGTAAAGCTCGGCCATCACCGCGCTGGAATTCTCGCGCTGACCGTGGCCGTGGGCCTCGCCCTCGTCGGCGGCGTCCTCGGTGTGCACATACACGTTGATCTCCTGCACACGCCTGTCGATCCATGCGCGGAAGCCAGCGTCGAAGTCGTCGATGGACATGGCGAAGACGGTCTCGAACATCTCGGACTCTTCCTTGATGAACGCGTACTGCTTGACCAGCTCGATCAGCTTGTCGAAACCGTATTCCTGGGTGATGTAGTCCACCACCAGATAGGACTGGAAGTAGGCGAAGCCCAGATCTTCATTGGTGTTCGCCCCGGTGAAGCCAGCATTCAGATTGCTTACCGGCAGCAGCTTGTCCTGCTGTGCCGCACGCACCAGCTCCATGCCGTGACGGCGCCCCCACTCCGGACGCGCCTCGCGCTCTTCCCACACCGAGATGCCCTCTGACAGCCAGCGCGGCATGCGGTTGTTGGTCATCTGCAGCGTGAACACGTGCACCAGCTCGTGCCACAGAATTTCCTGCCAGTTGGCGTCCAGCGTCTGCGGCGAAATCAGTGTCACCATCCTGCCGAAGCAGATGCCCACCAGCGGGCCGATGTCGGGCAGGCCGACGGAGCGCACGGCGAAATCGTCCGTCCGCTCGAACACTTCCACCAGCACCGGCGCGTCCGGCTCGAAGCCATACTTGGCGGTCAGCGTGTTCCAGCTTTCTTCCAGCAGCGGCGCCATGTAGGGCCACAACACACGGGCGTCGCGCTGGCTCATGCGCACTTCGAAATGCTCGGTGGTGAGCGTGGCATACTCCTCAAGCGTGTCGAACACCTTCAGCATGTTGGAGGTCATGACATTGAACGGGTCATTGTCGAAAGCCAGTTCCAGGGCCACCCGCCCCTCTTCATCCTGTCCCAGGCGGATCAGGTTGGTGCCCAGCAGCGTGTGGCCCTGCCAGTAGTTCGGATCTGCCGCCACAGCCTGTCGGGCATAGCCAACCGCCTCGGTGAAGCGGTAGGCATTGCCGAAGGCGTCCGCCATGTCGCCATAGAAGCGGGCATTGCCTGGACTGAAACCCGCGACCTGCGCCTCGAGCCGCGCGTACTCGTCATACTCTTCGTGCAGCGCGGCCTGGGACGCCAGGATGCTCAGCGACTTCAGCGACTCCGGGTTCACCTCCAGCGCACGCTCCACATACTCCATGGCTTCCTCGGCGCGATCGTTCATCACCAGCAGCGTTGCCATGGTCTCCAGGGCTGCGACATCGTTGGGATTCACGTCCAGCGCGAAGGCCAGGGAGCGCTCGCCGCCACTGATCTTCGCCTGCCCCACGAGGGCGGGGGTGTAGCGGCGATTGATCTCCAGGGCGGCGTTGTAGGATTTCTCGGCATCCACCACATTGAATTTTTCCATGAACAGATCGCCCCACAGCACCTGAGCCTCCAGGTTCTGCGGCTCCAGCCGCACGGCCTCGGCGAACAGACTGTTGGCATCGTGGAAGCGGTCGAGCAGCCAGCTGGCCACGGCCACCATGGCGATCTCTTCGGCGTCGAACACAGATCCTGTGTCATAGCGACCAATGGCGGCATTCAGTGGTGCCAGTGCCTCGTCGCGGCGCCCGGTGTACTGCAGCAGACTGCCGTACTGCACCAGCGCCCGCACCGGCGGTGTGGTGTTGCCCGTGACCACGGCTTCCAGAATTTCCAGGGCCTCGGCGGACTGTCCCGTGGCACGCTTGAGTTCGGCCAGCTGCGTGCTCAGCACCGCAGAGGCGGCGTAATCGGAGATCGCGTCCTCGAGCACCTCGATGGCCTGCTCATACTCGCCCGTCTGCGCCAGCGCCTGACTGAGCCCCAGAAGGCCGGCCTCTTCTTCGAAGCCATCCACACGCTGAAACAGGTCGATCGCCGCCAGATAGGAGCCTGCCTGCAGCAGTTCCTCGGCACGTTCCAGCGCCGGCTCCAGCTGGACGATGGGGTCCTGCGCAGCGGCAGGCAGGGTGAACATGGCCCCCTGCAGAAGCAGACACAGGGTCAGTGGACGCAGCGCGAAACGCGCCAGCGCGGGGGTTCGGGAGGTCGTGCGCAGACTATGGGAGTTCATTGTACCGTCCTGTCTTTCTTGCCAGATCGATCAACAGAGTTTCCATCCTGGTCCAGTAATCCTCTTCCA
>CAYWMC010000229.1:0-4494 GCA_964459345.1 uncultured Klebsiella sp.
CCGTATTGTTGCGCAGTGCGATCACATGACTCTCGTCGTTCGTGTAGTACAGATTGCCGAAACCCTGGGCCATCCCCTGATAGCTCGATGCTTCGATGCCCCAGACGATACGTCCGGACTGCACATCGAAGGCCATCAGATTGCCTTGATAGCTGCTGGCATAGACCGTGTTGCCCACCAGAAGCAGGTCGCCGTCCACGTCAATGACGCGTTCGATGTCATAACGGCCCTGGGGAATCGCGACGCGTTCTTCCCACAGCAGAAAACCGTTGCTGGCGTTGACTGCTGCCACCATGCCATTGGCGAAGCCAGCGATGACGGCGGTGCCGGCGATGATGGGCTTGCTGCTGCCGCGCAGTGTCAGCGCGGGAATGGTGGTTTCGTAGATCCAGGCCTGCACGCCGGTGACAGCATTCAGCCCGATGAGCTTGCCATCCACCGTCTGCAGCACCACGATCGCGCCGTTGGTCTGCGGGGCCGACACCACTTCACTGGTGACGGACGTTCTCCACAGTTCGCGGCCGGATATCTGGTCCATCGCGATGACTTCAGCTTCGCGGGTGCCCACCAGCACCATGCCGGAACCAGCCCCCACGCCACCGGAGATTTCCACATCGTCCAGGCGCTCGCGCCAGACGACATTACCAGAGGTGCGCTCGACAGCGACCACGGTGCCATTGGCGGCCGCGGCATAGATGAATTCGCGGTCGATGGCCGGAGAGAGTGTGTTGTAGTAGTCGCCCTGACCATCGCCAACATTGACGCTCCAGCGGCGGTTCAAGCGCAGTTCCTCGTCGAAATCCACCAGCTCAGCCGGTTGCTCGACGTCGTCGTCACCAAACATGTTGGTAATGGGTTCCAGCACGCTGCAGGCACTCAGCCCCAGCAGCATGGCCACGAGGGCGGCATGGCGCAGCAGGCTGCCTGAGGATGACAAAGACGCAGGAGCGTCCTGACCGGACGTCGCGCGGGAGACCACTGCTTTCATAAATCCTTGTTCCTTAACTGCCCAGAGCGAGATCGTCGAGTTTCATTTGCAGCGTGGTGCTGGTGGAACCGGCCTGCAGGGCTGCCTGGAAGGAGGCCTGGGCCTCTGTCAGCTGGCCAAGGGCCACCAGAACATCGCCGCGAATCTCGGCATGCTCGGCTTCAAAGGCCCCAGGCGTTACAGAGTCCAGCAGTGCCAGCGCACGTGCGGCGTCGCCTTTCGCCAGAATCACACGGGCCAGGCGCAGCTGGGCGGTAATGATCAGAGACTCGTCTGTCGCGCCGAAGAATCCTGAACGGGTGTTGTCGAGCAGCCACTGCAGCTCGGTTTCCGCCGTTTCCAGATCATTTGCCTCGACAGCCAGGCGGGCGCCGAACAGGGCACCAAACAGAGCATAAGAAGTATCGGGGTGTTCCGTCTTGAGCTGCTGGATCAGGGTTTGCCCCCTGGCTCGCGCATCGTCTGTCAGCGCAACGCCCGGGCCAAGAACCACCGTGGTTCCCAGTTCCTCAAAGAGGTCGGACGCCTCAGATGATTCGCCCAGCTGCATGCTCTGCCACTGAGCCCAGCCGAAATATCCCACCGCAAAAATGACGATACCGAGCAGGATGGACTTGCCACTCTCGTTCCACCAGCGTTTGAGGGAGTCCAGGGTTTCTTCTTCTTCGGTACTGAATGCCACGTGTAGCTCCTGATTCTGTGATGCCGTTGATCTTGTTCGTCGTGCCTGAATGCACTCGCAGGCGCTGCCGCGCCGCCGGGTAGGGCATCCTGAATTAGCCGCCGGGCGCTGTCAAGCGCCGGAAATCAGCCTCTGCAGCCCGTCTGCCACGTCTTCGCAGCTGAAAATGAGGGCTGGTGAGTCGTCAGACAGGCGCCTCACCTTGACCTGCAATGCGCCCTGTTCTGCTGTCTCCAGTACCAGTACCAGACCGGCGCCGGCGTTGAATGCCTTCTTCAACTGATTGCTGACTTTGCCGCCACCGCAATTGAGCTGAATGCGCAAAGTGGGCAGACGATCACGAAGCGACTCGGCCAGTGCCATTGCCTGCGCACCGAGTCCGTCACCTGCGGCAATGAAGACATCCAGCTCCTGACCAATACCAGCCGGCAGTGCTGCGGTTTCCTGCAGAAGCAGCACCAGACGCTCCACGCCCATGGCAAATCCCACGGCCGGCGTGCCGCGCCCGCCAAGTTGCGCCACGAGACCATCGTAGCGGCCCCCTGCACATACGGTGCCCTGTGCGCCAAGGGCTTCGGTAATCCACTCGAAGACCATATTGTTGTAGTAGTCCAGACCGCGCACCAGGCGGGGGTTCACCGTGAAGGCGACTCCGGCGTCGCGCAGCAGGGACTGCAAGTCGGCGAAGTGGGCACGGGTGTCTGCGCTGGTGTAGTCCGCCAGCACCGGGGCGTCCGCCAGAATGGCCTGGGTGGAGGGCACCTTGCTGTCGAGTATCCGCAAGGGATTGCTGCCCAGCCGGCGCCGGCTGTCTTCGTCAAGCGCGGCCTCATGGGTGCGCAGATAGGCAATCAGTGCCTCGCCATACTCGCGACGATCCTGGGATGTGCCAATGTTGTTGATCTCAAGACGTACATGGGCAGTCAGGCCCAGCTCCTTCCAGAGGCGGGCAGAGAGCAGGATGACCTCGGCGTCGATGTCCGGACCGGCCATGCCGTAGGCTTCCACGCCGATCTGATGAAACTGCCGGTAACGCCCTTTCTGCGGACGTTCGTAGCGGAACATCGGCCCCTTGTACCAGAGACGCTGCTGCTGGTTGTACAGCAGACCGTGTTCTTCAGCGGCGCGCACACAGCCGGCCGTGCCTTCCGGGCGCAGACTGAGGTTCTCGCCGTTGCGGTCAGCGAAGCTGTACATCTCTTTCTCGACGATGTCCGTGACTTCGCCGATGGAGCGCTTGAAGAGCTGCGTCTGCTCCAGCACGGGAAAGCGCAGCTCGCGATAGGAATAGCGCTGCAGCACGCGCTGCACCGTGCTTTCGAGGTATTGCCACACCGGCGTTTCGCCGGGGAGGATGTCGTTCATCCCCCTGATTGCCTGAATCTTGCTCATAATCTGTTAGGTTCGAAATTCGTCCGGAATGCGGGTCGGCCCGGCGTGTCAGCCGACGGCGATAAGGTTCTGGCGCGCGGTTTCCCGCGCCGCTTCGCTGGCGAGCTTCTGCGCCACACGGGCACGCACCATGGCTTCGAGTTCATCCACGAGGCGCTCGTTGTCGATCTTGTGGTGCGGTTTGCCTTCCACATACACCAGGTTGCTCGGGCTCGCACCGGTCAAACCGATCTCTGCCACTTTCGCCTCCCCCGGACCGTTGACGATGCAGCCTATCACCGCCACATCCACCGGGGTGATGATGTCTTCCAGACGGGATTCCAGCTGGTTGACCACGCTGATCACATCGAAGTTCTGGCGCGAGCAACT
Source organism: uncultured Klebsiella sp. (assembly GCA_964459345.1). Lineage (GTDB taxonomy): Bacteria > Pseudomonadota > Gammaproteobacteria > Pseudomonadales > Pseudohongiellaceae > UBA5078. Next base: position 3,432 of record CAYWMC010000229.1, read on the forward strand.
GGGGCAGGCCACCAGGTTCACGCCCTTGCTGCGAATGCCCAGACTCTTGAGGATGTCGAAGCCCACCTTGATCTCTTCCACCGGATCAGCCGCCAGCGAGATGCGGATGGTGTCGCCGATGCCTTCCATCAGCAGCGCGCCGAGTCCGATGGCAGACTTCACAGTGCCGGAACGCAAGCCGCCCGCCTCCGTGATGCCCAGGTGCAGGGGCTGGTCAATCTGCCCGGCCAGCTTGCGATACGCCTGCAAGGTCATGAATATTTCGGAGGCCTTGAGGCTGATCTTGAAATTCTGGAAGTCGTATTTGTCGAGAATGTCGATCTGCGTCAGGGCAGACTCGACCATGGCATCGGCGTTGGGCTCTTCGTACTTGCGCAGCAGCACCTTGCCCAGAGAACCGGCATTGACGCCGATACGCAGGGGAATGCCCTTGTCTTTCGCGGCATCGATGACAGCGCGGATCTTCTTCTCGCTGCCGATGTTGCCCGGGTTGATGCGCAGGCAGTCAACGCCGTACTCGGCCACCTTCAGAGCAATCTTGTAGTCGAAGTGGATATCGGCCACCAGCGGCACATGCACCTGCCGGCGAATCTCGCGGAACGCGTCCGCGGCTTCCATGGTGGGCACGGAGACACGGACGATGTCGGCGCCGGCGCGCTCGAGACGCCGGATCTGCTCCACGGTGGCAGCGACATCACAGGTCTCGGTATTGGTCATGCTTTGCACGCTGATTGGCGCATCGCCCCCGACGGGGACGTTGCCAACCATGATCTGACGGGATTTGCGACGCGGAATGACGGTATGTGAACTCATGATCTGCTCATAACCCAATGGTAAGTCGTGCCGAATTGTCGATACGGATGCTTTCAGTGAACTCTATTTTCTTGCCATTCAAATGCAGTTCGGCCGAGGAGGCATCGCCCAGCAACACATTGAAGGGCCCCGTGCCGTTGACCTGGAGGCGATCGCCCGCAAGCCGGATGTCACGGTAGATCTGTCGGGCAGTGCCATCGTCGATCTGCACCAGACTCTCGCCGGAGAACACGATTTCCACGACGTCCGG
>CAYWMC010000230.1:0-4472 GCA_964459345.1 uncultured Klebsiella sp.
TGCAGCGCCACCGTGGCAGTGGCCAGAACCACCTTCTTCTTGAAGTGCATGGCCACCGGCAAGGTGCCCAGCACGTACGCCAGCGTCTTGCCAGTGCCAGTGCCAGCTTCGATGACGCAGATCGGCCCGCGGTGGTCTTCGCGCTCCTGAGTGTCTTCGTCCGGAACCAGAGCGCTGATGGCGCCAATCTCTCCAAGACTGCGGGCGATCTCGGCAATCATCAGCCGCTGACCATAGCGGGGCGTCAGTCCCTTGCTCTCCAGCAATTGCCGGTAGGCGTGCTGAATGGCGCTTTTGACTTCGTCTGGGAGCATAGGGGCTGGAATCTGTGTCTGAGTGGTCTGGGGGCGATCTGCCGCGGGAGATTGCGAGGCGAGTATAGCACTGTCCTGCCGGGGCCGAGGACAGCGCAGATGCCCATGATAAAGGCCTGGCTTGGCTATCGGCGCCGAAAAAACTTCTGCTAGAATGGCCGCTCTTCGAATAGCCGGTACCGGCCGCCACACTGCCCGCAGGCACATGGCAAGGCGCCGGACACACTCGACGTTTCAAGACGACCGCCACGCCAGCGGCACCTCTGCGCCAGCTCCATGTATGCGTTGCGGTACTTCTGCAGTAGACCGCCAAGAACCTCCAAGAGAAAAAGACGACGATGATTTTTCAGACGTTTTTACAGAGCAAGAAGTGGCAGGACAAAGACCCATCCGTACGCCTGACAGCCATCGCGGAGCTCCAGCACCCGGCCGATCCCGCCCACGCCGATGTGGCAGAGGCAGCCAGCATCCTCGCCGAGCTGGCCCGCAAGGACCCGGAGCGCGCAGTGCGTCTGGCGGCCATCGCCCACGTCACGTCTCTTGATACGCTGAATGCCTTGCGCGAGGAAGCCGATGACGAGATCCGGCACGCGGCTCTGGTGCAATACTGTCGAGTCCTTTCGGGCGCCGCGCCCGGCATGCTGGACGCTGCGCAGCGGATAGCGCTGATGCAGACTGTTTCCGACAAGCCCTTGCTGCTGGCCATTCTGCACGACTGCGGCTGTGACGAGACGGGCCTGGCCACGCTCGAACGTCTGCGCACCGAATTCTCTCTGGATGAAAAGGGCCTGCTGGACATCGCCGCCCACTCCAACAATCACACCGTCCGCCTGGCCGCTGCCCGGCACATCAGCGACATCGCGCTGCTGGAACAGCTGAGCGAGCAGGTCAAGCACAAGGACAAAGCCGTCCTCAAGTACTGCAAGGACCACCTGCAAAGCGTGCACGATGCTCAGGCGAAGCAGGCGGCAGACCTGGCCCAGGCGCTCAGCCTGTGCGAGTCAGTCGAGTCCCTGTCTGTGAAGGTGATTGGCGCCCTGAGTCAGGCGCAGTTCGACTACAAGCTCAGCCAGTGGGAAGACGTTGCCCATGCCGCCGACAGCGCCTTGCAGGAGCGCTTTGCAGCGGCCTGCGACACACTGCGTGCCCGTCTCAGCGACTATGCAAGCCAGCGCCAGCAGGCGGCTCTTTCCGAGCAGAATGGTGCCGATCTCAGCGCCGCCTGCGACGCCGCAGACGCTGCGGGCAGCGCGCTTCTTGCCCCAGTGACGTCTGAACAGATCGCCACACTGGAAGAGCACCTGCACACCCTGCAGGCGCTGACGGCAGATTCCACCGCCATCGAGGCCGACCTGCTGGCGCGCGCCACTGCCCTGATCGCCAGCCTGCAGCACAGCGTGCGGGCCTTCCACGCGCTGGAAGCCAAGCAGAGTGATCTGGCCGCACTCCAGACCGAATTCGCAGCCCTGACAGCCAAGCGCACCGCATTGCTCGCCAGCACCGTGAAACGTCTGAACAAGCTGTTCAGCAAGGACAGCTGGCCAGCAACCCTGCCCCACAGCGAGCTCTTCACCCAGTGCCTGGCGCTGGAAGAACAGGCAGGCAAGCTGCTGGAGCGCAACGCCGCCTATCTGGAAAAGCTGCACAAGGACTCCATTGCCCACATCACTGCCATGGAGCAGCACATCGAACAGGGGCAGGTCAACGACGCCCAGCGCCTGTGGGACAAGGTGCAGGGCGCCATCAAGAATGCCGACGACGCTCTGAAGAAGCAGCTGCAGGACCTGCTCGCCCCCTTCAAACCCCGGATCACCGAGCTGATCGACTGGAAGAACTTCGCCGCCACCGAGAAGAAGAAAGAGCTGATCGCCCAGATGCAGGCACTGGCTGAAGGCACTGTTCACGCAGCCGAAAAGGCCAAAAAAATCAAAGCCTTGCAGGATGAATGGAAGAAACTGGGTCACTCAGTGCAGAACGATGTGCTGTGGACACAGTTCAACGAGCTTTCCCACAAGGCCTTCGAGCCGTGCAAGGAATACTTCAAGGAGCGCAAGTCCAAACTGCAAAGCAATCTGGACGAACGCAACAAGATCTGCGCCCAGCTGGAAGAGTTGCTGCCCACGCTGACACCCGAGAATCTGAACATCGCCAATCTGAACAAGATCGAGTCGAAGGCGCTGGAGGACTGGAAGCTCTATGCTCCGGTCGAGCAGACCCGCATCAAGAAGCTGCAGAAGCGCTTCAATACCGTGCTGACCGACCTGCGCCAGTTCAAGCGCAAGGCGCTGCTGGCCAATGCCACCCGCAAGCTGGAGCTGATCGCCCAGGCCGAGCAGTTGGACACCATGGAGAACGTGCAGGAAGCGATGGCAGAAGCCAAGAAATTGCAGGGCACGTGGAAAACCATCGGTCCCTCGCCGTTCAAGGACGATCGCAACCATTGGAACGCCTTCCGGGCTGCCTGCGACAAGATCTTCACCAAGCGTCCGAAAGAGCCCGCACCGCGCGCTCAGGCCACTGGCAAGCCTGCCGACAGGACTGGCGACAAGCCACGCAATATCGACAGCCCGGCAGTCGCCGCAAGCAAGGATATTCTCAGCAAAATCAGACAATTGACGACTTTAGTTGGAGAAGAACTTTTACAGTCGCGACGCAGCTTTACCGAGCTGAAGGACGCTTTCCGCGCCTCACTCACGGCCGATCTGAAGCATGAGAAGCGCCCCCTGCAGGAGCAGTTCGACAAGCTCTGCATCCAGTACGAAAGCAAGTTGAAGGCGGCGCCGGACAAGAAGAGCCTGCAGCTGATTGGCCAGGCACGCGCCAAGGCCGACTTCTGCAATGCCCTGGAGCAAGGCGCGCTGGCCGGCAAGACGCTGGACGACGCGGACGCGCTGACCGAACAGTGGCAGGCGCTGGGCAAGCTGGCCGACCTGCTGCAGGACCAGGCGCTGGAACAGCGTTTCCATGCCCTGACCCACGGCGTGGATGCCAAGGTGCTGAAGAAGCACGCCAGAGACAACGAGGACAAGGCGCGGGAGCTGTGCATCTCTGCCGAGATTCACGCCGGCATCGACTCGCCCGACGCCGACAAGGCCCTGCGCATGCAGGTACAGCTGATGCAGCTCAAGAGCAGTTTCGGCAAGGGCAGCGGCAAGAGCCCCGCCCAGCTGGTAGCTGATCTGGAGATGCAGCTGCTGTGTCTGGGCCCGCTGGATGGGGCCGTGCGTGCTGGCTTCGAGACTCGCATTGCCAAGGCCCGCGCCAAACTCTGATCAGAACCGACACCGGACACCCATGAACGCACTTACCCTGCCCCCGCTTCGCCGTATTGACGGCGAAGTGACTCTGCCCGGCTCCAAGAGCCTGTCCAACCGAATCCTGCTGCTGGCCGCCGTGGCCAGCGGCGAGACCCGCATCAGCAACCTGCTGGACAGCGATGACGTGCGCCACATGCTCAAGGCGCTTGGCGCGCTGGGCGTGCCCCTGCAGATCAGTGCCGACAAGACACAGTGCACGGTGACCGGCCAGGCCGGTGCGCTTGGCCATGCCGACGCCCTGACCCTGTTCCTGGGCAATGCCGGCACCGCGATGCGGCCGCTGTGCGCCATGCTCTGCGCCAGTCAGGGCGAATTCACCCTGACAGGCGAGCCCCGCATGTACGAGCGCCCCATCGGCGATCTTGTGGACTGCCTGCGCGCCGCCGGTGCCAGCATCGACTACCTGGGCACCGAAGGCTACCCGCCATTGCGGCTGCGCGCCCACGGGCTCTCCGGCGGCCGCGTCAGCATCAAGGGCAATATCTCCAGCCAGTTTCTGACCGGCATGCTGATGGCAGCGCCCTTCTGCGCCAGTGATCTCGAGATCGTGGTGGAAGGCGAGCTGGTCTCCAAGCCCTATATCCTGATTACCCTGGACGTGATGGCGAAGTTCGGCGTCACCGTGGAGAACCATGATTACCAGCGCTTCGTGATCCGCGCCGGACAGCGTTATGTGGCCCCGGGCGAACTCATGGTGGAAGGCGATGCGTCGTCGGCCTCGTATTTCCTGGCTGCTGCAGCGATTGCAGGGGGCACGGTGCGCGTACACGGCACCGGGTCCGCCAGTGTGCAGGGCGATGCCCGCTTCGCCGATGTGCTGGCGCAGATGGGAGCCAAGGTC
>CAYWMC010000231.1:0-4471 GCA_964459345.1 uncultured Klebsiella sp.
GCATCGACATGATCAACCAGATCAAGCTGGAGAACCCCAGCCTGTGGACTGACAAGATGAAAGAGGAAGCCACGCAGATGATTCTGCAGGCCACTCAGCTGGAGATCGAATACGCGCGTGACACCATGCCGCGCGGCGTGCTCGGCATGAATGCGGTGATGATGGAAGAGTACCTGCAGTTCATCGCCAATCGCAGACTGGTGCAGATCGGCCTGCCGGAGCAGTTCAAGGGCGTGAAGAATCCTTTCCCGTGGATGTCCGAAATCATGGACCTGCGCAAGGAGAAGAACTTCTTCGAAACCCGCGTGACCGAGTACCAGACCGGGGGTGCGCTGACCTGGGAGTAATATCCCGCAAGCAGGCAGGAGGACGACGATGAGCAACGAGAAAACGACCGAAAGTGGCGCTGACACTACTCTGATGACGCTGGACCAGCTGACTCAGACGATCGAGATGATGACCAGTGTGGTCAATCGTCTGAAGCGCCATCTGCAGTTGCAGCTCTCTCTGCATGAGGGAGAAGACATTCCCGAAGCACTGCGTCGTGAACTGCTGGCCAATGAGCGCGAGCTGCAGTCCATGCAGCAGCTCGCCTCGGGCACCGCGCCTGGCGCGCTGGCGGCACACGACACCTCGCACCAGAGCATCGTTCTGGAGATCACGCTGCTGGACGAAAGCAGTGATGCCCTGCAGGAGCGTGTCCTCCACTGATGGGGGCCGCTCCGCCATGCCCACACCTCAGGACCACTGCGCTGCACCTCTCAACACAGGCGTGCTGGTGCTCGCCGCCGGCTTCAGCCGCCGCTTTGGTGCTGTGAAGCTGGGCGCCACACTTCACAATGGCGACACCGTGATTGCCCGCACCCTGACACAGATTCGCGGCACGGGGGCTCCCCTGCTTGTCGTCACGCGCCCGGAATTGCAGGACTTGCTGCTGGCAAGCGGGGCGAGCGCTGCGGAGCTGGTGCTGTGCCCGGATGCCGAACGCGGCATGGGCCACACGCTGGCGGCGGGCATGCGCGCCCTGCCCGCCTGGGATGCCTGCCTGGTCTGTCTGGGCGATATGCCCTTCATCCGCACCGACACCTATGCCCGTCTGCTGCAGTCCCTGCGCCGCGAGAAAATCACCATGCCGACACTCGATGGCATCCGCGGCAATCCCGTGGGTTTCGGTTCGCGGTGGTTCGCCGCCCTGCGCGAATCCCGGGGTGATGCTGGCGCGCGGGACGTGGTGCGCAGCAATCCGGACAGCATCGACAGCATAGCGGTAGCTGATCCTGCGATCCTGCAGGATATCGACACACCGGAAGACCTGGCGCGCCATCAGCAGGGCTGAAGCACCCGCATTGCATTGAGCTTGGCCCTGCCCCTACAATCCGGGCTGACATACACTGGCCCGCATGACCGGGCTTCACCACGAGACACCCTGCCCCATGACAAATTTACTGCGCAGCCTGCTCGCCCTGTTGATGCTGAGCAGCTCAGGCCTGGCCACTGCCGATCTGGCCACCGCCACCGCTGCCATGGAGAGCGCCACCAACCCCCTGATGCTGATGCGCACCTCGCGGGGCGACATCTACCTTGAGCTGTTTCCGCAGGCGGCACCACGCAATGTCGCCAACTTCATCGCGCTGGCAGAGGCCCGGGTGCCGCTGTTCGACATCGCCACCACCAGCACTGTGACGCCCTATTACTACGACGGGCTGACTTTCCACCGCATACTGCGCAATTATCTGGTGCAGGCAGGAGCACCCAGGGCGCCCAACGCGCCGGTGCCGGAATACCTGGTGGAAGACGAGATCAACGCGCGCCAGTTCGGCCTGCATGAACAGAAAGTGCTGGACCCCTTCGGCAAACCACACCCCTGGCTGAATCTGGCCGACAATGCGGACTTCCAGCGGGAGATTCTGGTGCCTCTCTACCGCATCATGGGCATCAGCAGTCCGGAAGCCGTTTCGGCGCGACAGTTCGAGATACACGACGCGCTGCAGTCCATGAGCCTGCGCCAGGCCTACGAGAACCAGGGCTATCGCTACAATGACCGCCTGGTGTCCCGCGACCCGCTGCGAGGCAGTGTGGCCATGACCGGCACTGGCCCGAACACCAATGCCGCCGAATTCTTCATCACCCTGGTGGATGCACCATGGCTGGCTGGCAAAGCCACCATCATTGGCCGCGTGGTGGAAGGCATGGAGATCGTCGACCGCATCGACCAGGCGGCCGTCCTGCGTGGCGACACAACGGCGGCGACACCGACCACGGCCACCATGATTTTCGATCTGCGACAGGTCAATGCCCTGTCCGCACCCGTCAATTGAGTGAAAACAACAACAGAGAGATCGCCATGTCCAGAAAGAGCAAGAAAGTCAAAGCCACCAGCCTTCTGCCCATGTGTGCGGCCGGGGGCGTATTCATCGGCCTCGGACTCGGGGCCATCATGGACAATGTGCTGCTGGTGATGCTGGTATGCGTGCTGATTGGTGCGGGCGCCGGCTATGCCATCGACAGGAAGAACGGCATCACTTACGGACGTCACTGAGCAGTTCTGCAGGAAAGATCTCGCGGCGGTAAGGTGGCAGCGAATCAAAGATGGCCGCGCCATAGAATTTGCTGACGATGCGCTCGTCGAACAGCGTGATGCGCCCGGTGTCGGTCTCGTTGCGCAGCAGTCGCCCGGCGGCCTGTACCAGCTTGAATGCCGCCTCGGGCACGGACAGGCTCATGAAGGGGTTGCCGCCCCGCTGTTCGATCCACTGCGCCAGCGTGGCCTCTATCGGGTCATTGGGCACTGCAAACGGGATCTTCGCGATCAACACGTGCTCACAGTATTTTCCAGGCAAATCAACCCCTTCCGCAAAACTTGCAAGGCCGAATATGATGCTCGGATCGCCCTTGTCGATGCGCTGGCGATGGAACTTCAGCAGCTGCGCCTTCTGGTAATCGTCCTGGCACAGAATGATCTCGCGCCACTCCTTGGGCAGCCCCTCCAGCACATCCTGCATCTGCCGACGCGAACTGAACAGCATCAGAGCCCCTTCCTGACGGTCCAGCACGCGCGGCAGCAGCCGGATGATGGCCTCGGTGTGCTGCTGGGTATTGCCCGGATCGCAATTGAGCTTCGGCACGATGAAGCGCGCCGCCTTGCCGTAGTCGAACGGGCTGGCGATGCGGTGGTAGCGGGTGCGCTCTGGCAACCCGGCGCGCATCTGCAGCACCTCGAACTTGCCCAGCGCAGAGAGTGTCGCAGACGTCAGCACGGCACCGGCGCACACGCGCCAGAGTTTTTCCTGCAGCGTGCTGGCGGCCAGCACCGGGCTGCAGGACAGACTGATATCCAGCGCACCGCCAGTATCCTGCAGGCCCAGCCAGCGTGCCCAGGGCGCCGCGCCCGCCGGATCGTTCATGGCGAAGTGCTGCCACAGTTTCTGCGCGGCTGCAGCCCGCGCCACCATGCTGCCGGTGACGGGAAACCAGTATTCGGCCCGCTGTCGTGACTCGGGCGTCTGCCCTGCTTCGATATTGCTCTTGAGTTCGGTGGCCACTTCCTGAAACACGTTGGCCAGTTGCGTGAACAGGCCGTTGAGCGCCGTGGCGAGTTCCTGCAGGCTCGCGGGAATGACACCCATCGCAAACGCGTGTTGCAGCGGCTGCTCGCCCTGACGATCGGGCGTGGCACTCTGCAGAATCTGTTCGCAGACAGGCCAGACTTCGTTCAGCCGCAGATCGGCCATGGTCAGGGCATCTTCCAGTGCCGGCAATTCCCGTTTCAGCGTGCGTTTCTCTTCCAGCAGGGGGTCTGCCAGCAGCTTCACCAGCGTCTTGCGCCACTGATCCAGATTGGCAATGCTGCCCTTGATGCGCGTGAAGCAGGCGAAGTGGTTGTTGCTCTTGAGCGGCAGATGGTGCGCTTCGTCGAAGATGTAGATGGTGTCCTCGGGGTCAGGCAGAATCACCCCGCCTCCCAGCGCCAGGTCGGCCAGTACCAGGTCGTGATTGGCCACCACGCAGTCGGCCTTCTGCACTTCGTCCCGCGCCTGGTAGAAACAGCAGTTGCTGAAATTCGAGCACTTCTGGCCAATGCACTGGCCGTTGTCCACGGTGACGGGGGTCCACTCCTGATCGGAAAGCAGCTCTTCCCAGTCATCGCGGTCGCCCTGCCACTCGCCGGCGTTGATCTTGCGGAACATGCGCTCGTAAAGCGCCAGACTCTGGGCGTTAGGAGGCGTGATCACTTCGCCGTACAGATCGGCCATGGCATTGAGACTGGCATTGCCCTGCAGCAGAAGGTCGAGGCGGGACAGACACAGGTAACGCCCGCGCCCCTTGGCCAGGGTAAACGTGAATTCCAGGTCACTGTGGCGCTTGATGTCGGGCAGATCCTTGAGCGTGACCTGCTCCTGCAGCGCCACCGTGGCCGTGGCCAGTACCACTTTCTTCTTGAAATGCATGGCCACCGGCAAGGTGCCCAGCA
>CAYWMC010000232.1:0-1980 GCA_964459345.1 uncultured Klebsiella sp.
CTGGATGTCCAGCTTGGTCAGCAGCGAACCAATCTGCGGACCGCCGCCGTGCACTACCACGGGGTTCATGCCCACCAGCTTCATCAGCACGATGTCGCGCGCAAAGCTGTTCTTGAGCACTTCATCAGTCATGGCATTGCCGCCGTACTTCACGACAATCGTGCATCCGGTAAATTTCTGGATGTAGGGCAGAGCTTCGGTGAGTACGTTGGCAATATTCTTGGCAGCGGCAAAGTCCAGAGGCATCGGTGGAGTTCCAATCGAGAGTGTGAAGAAGGGGAGGCTTGGCCGCCCGGTCAGGAATGCGCAGAGTATACAGGCTGAATCGGATTTTTCACTCTCGGGATCGACGTGGATGAGCCTCCGTCAGCCGGGTGAGCTGATCAGAAAGTGAGCACAAGCTGTTCATCGACTTCGCGCAGCAGCTCCCGGAACAGCCCTTGAATGGACTGCAGTGCCTGGCGACTTGTGGCTTCGAAACGCAGCAACAGAGCTGGCGTAGTGTTGGACGCCCGGATCAGTCCCCAGCCGTCCGCAAAGTCCACGCGAATGCCATCCAGAACATTCACGGTGGCCTGCGGAAAGTGCGCGCACTGCAGAATGCGCTCCATCAGGTGGAACTTGCGCTCGTCGCTCACGTCAATGCGCAACTCGGGAGTCACGATGCTCTGGGGCAGCGCACGCAGCATGGTGTCAGCGGAGTCCTGGCTGCGGGTCAGCAGCTCCAGAAAGCGGGCCGCGACATAGAGCCCGTCGTCATACCCGTACCAGCCATCCTTGATGAAGACATGTGCGGAAAATTCTGCCCCGATCACGGCGCCGGATTCCAGCATGCTCTGCTTCATGAACGAGTGTCCGCTGCGGCTCATGACCGGAGTACCGCCAAGCGCTGTGACAAGTTGGGGCACCAGTGTGCTGCATTTGACGTCATAGACCACTCTGGCCGGGCTTTCGCAGCGCGGCAGAATGTCCTTGATGAACAGCATCAACAGACGGTCGGTATCAATGGCGCAGCCCTGGTCAGTGACCATCACGACGCGATCCCCGTCGCCATCCAGGGCAATGCCGATATCGGCGTCGTGCGCCCTGACTGCCTGAATGAGCGCGGTCAGGTTCTCCGCCACAGTGGGGTCGGGGTGGTGATTGGGGAAACTCCCGTCGAGCTCGCAGTACAGCGGAACAACCTCGCATCCAAGTGCTGCAAACAAGGCCGGTGCGACAAGGGCAGGGACGGCGTTGGCGCAATCCACGACTACTTTCAAGGGTCGCTGCAGGCGCACATCACGCTGCAGGCGGGCGATATAGTCGGCCGCCACATCGCGTCTGCTCAGGGTGCCGCTCCCTGTAAGGAAGTGACCACTATCTGCCCGCAGCTTTATCTGCTGGATTTGCTCGGGAGTAAGGCATGTGCGCTGCCGGATAATCTTGATGCCATTGTAGTGCGCAGGGTTGTGGCTGGCCGTAAGCATCAGGCCGGAAGCCCAGGGCGTTGTGAAACTGGCGAAGTAGAGCAGCGGGGTGGGTATGGTGCCGAGATCCACGACATTCAGCCCGGTCGAGAGTACGCCTCGCAACAGGGGCTCGCGCAGCTCCGGACTGGACAGTCTGCCATCCGCGCCGAACAGCACTGTATGTTCACCTGCTTCCAGCGCCAGAGATGCCAGGGCTTTGCCGATCAGCTCAACGACATCGACGGTCAGGTCGTCCCCGACAATTCCGCGAATATCGTAGGCGCGGAATATGGCCGAGGGGATGGCCGGCTGCTGAGAGAAGGATGGCTGTCCGCTTGTTTTCATTGTACGTGCTGGTCTGCTGGTGAGTTCTGGCTCAGGGAGTATCCACCAGAACGTCGGCGTCTGGCTATCGGAAATCCCCTAGCTTTTCTGCGTATAACACGTATGGATCAAGGCCAGCATCTGACGAGCAATCAGCTGCTTGTTGCCGGGTCCCAGTGCGCTGCGCCCTTGCGGCCACAGTGCG
>CAYWMC010000232.1:2080-4469 GCA_964459345.1 uncultured Klebsiella sp.
CAGTGCGCTGCGCCCTTGCGGCCACAGTGCGATGGCGGCGATCTCGTCACTGCCGAAGGTAGTCGCGGCATCGTTCGCGAAGAGCAGGTCCAGTTTCTTGCGTTGCAGCTTGTCCCGGCCGTACGACTCGATGTGCTGGGTCTCGGCTGCGAAACCCACCGTGAACGGGCGCTTCTCGAGCGCCGCGATGGTGCTGATGATGTCGGGATTGGGGACGAGTGCGATGCTCAAGTCGTCTGTTGATTTCTTGATCTTGTGTGACTCCACAGTAGCCGGACGGTAATCGGCCACGGCGGCGACACCAATGAAGATGTCACATTGGCTGGCAGCCGCAAGGCTGGCTTCGAGCATGTCCCGGGCGCTGACCACATCGACTCGTTGCACGCGTTCTGGCGTTTGCAGCGCCACAGGACCGCTGATCAGTGTCACAAGGCCACCTGCCGCAGCGGCCTCTGCTGCCAGTGCATATCCCATCTTGCCGGAGCTGTGATTGCTGATGTAGCGCACCGGGTCGAGGGCTTCGCGCGTGGGCCCTGCGGTAATGCATATTCGCAGGCCCGACAGCAGTGAGACGTCGAAAAGTGACGCCGCCAGCTCAATGATCTGCAGGGGCTCCAGCATGCGGCCAAGTCCGACATCGCCGCAGGCTTGCGGCCCCGAATCGGGCCCGAAGATCAGCATGCCCCGCGCGCGAAGGGCCGCCAGATTGTCCTGCGTTGCCGGATTGTTCCACATAGCCTGGTTCATGGCCGGCGCGACAGCGACAGGCGCTTTGGTCGCAAGCACCAGAGTACTGAGCAGATCCCCAGCTTGTCCGGACGCCACGCGGGCCAGAAAGTCAGCACTCGCCGGAGCGACAACGACGAGATCCGGCCAGCGCGCCAGCTCGATATGGCCCATGCCGGCTTCAGCTTCAGCATCCAGCAATTGGGTATGTACCTTGTTGCCGGAAAGGGCCTGCAAGGTGAGAGGAGTAATGAACTCTGTGGCCGCTGGCGTCATGACGACGCGCACATCGGCGCCCGCCTTGCTGAAAAGTCTCGCCAGTTCTGCACTTTTGTAGGCCGCGATGCCACCGGTGATACCGAGCAGGATGCGCTTGTTGCTCAGGCTCTTCATGGCTTGCCGTTCCACTGCTTGGGAGAGAGGTGGAGAAGCTTAACAGCCGGGTTGCGGCGATTCAATTTTGCCTCCTGTTGCCACTGCCGGGCGCAATCTGGCTCCTCTGCTACTATCGAAGCAGAGAGGATTTCTGCCAGGGAGGCAACATGAGCATCAAGCACTGGCCCGCGCGCGAGCGGCCTAGAGAGCGCCTGCTGGACAATGGTGCGGCAACGCTGTCTGACGCGGAGCTTCTGGCCATCATACTCGGCACAGGAGTAAAGGGGCGCAGTTCACTCGACCTTGCCAGGGACTTGCTGGAGAAGTTTGGCAGCCTGACGCGACTCTTCACCTCGCCCGTCGACGAGTTCTGTCAGCAAGAGGGTCTGGGGCTTGCCAAGTATGTCCAGATGCAGGCGATGCAGGAGCTTTCGCAGCGGCACATGCGCGAAGAACTGGAGGAGCGTGATGTCATGAGCAGTTCCGAGCTGACCCGGGAATACCTGCGGGCGCGCATGCGTCACTATCCCCATGAGGTGTTCGCCTGTCTCTATCTGGACAATCAACACAGGGTAGTGCGTTTCGAGGAGTTGTTTACCGGCACCATTGACGGCGCCGCCGTGTATCCGCGCGAAGTCGTGAAGCGATGCCTGCACAACAATGCCGCAGCTGTCATCTTTGCGCACAACCACCCTTCCGGCATTGCGGAGCCAAGTCATGCAGATGTCGCGATTACCCAGCGACTGAAGTCGGCGCTGGGCACCATTGATGTGCGGGTGCTCGATCACATCATCGTGGGCAGCAAGGAAGTAGTGTCTCTGGCAGAACGGGGCATTGTGTAGCGAGAAAGAGCGACTGCGCTGACTAACACACCTGCGGCAAAGCTTTTGTGTTGCTATTGAAAAGCCGTTTTGGTATAAAACGCAGCTCTTTTTTTGGCAAGACAGCAGTATGTGTCGGGGAATTGGCCTGATTTGGCCAGCTCCGATGATTCCGGTTCTGTAATGAGGCAAGGCAATGGCTAACGTATGTATCGTAACCGGTAAGAAACCGCTTACAGGCAACAATGTTTCTCACGCAAACAACAAGACCAGACGCCGTTTTTCTCCCAACATCCATACACATCGTTTCTGGGTGGAGTCTGAAAAGCGCTTTGTGAAACTGAAAGTTTCCACAAAAGGCATGCGCATCATCGACAAGAACGGCATTGACGCCGTGTTGTCAGATATCCGCGCCAATGGCGTAAAAGTCTAATCAATCCATTTATTACCTGATTCAGGTGGTGAGC
>CAYWMC010000233.1:0-4462 GCA_964459345.1 uncultured Klebsiella sp.
GTACTGGCGAAGCGGCGGCGGGCACCACGGCGTCCGGTAGCGGCGTCGGTCAGATCAAGTGGACTGCCGACCAGGTCGCGCAGTTCCGCGCCGGCCGTTTCCCCACTGGCGCCCCGTTCCCTGAAGAGTGGATGTACGGCGACGTGGATGCGAACTTCGCGCAGTGCTCCACTGTCATCGAAGAGCCCTTCGTCACCATCGGTTACCCGCACCATTCACTGGAATCCCGCACCGGCATGGCGTACTGGGAAAATGGCAAGTGCTACTTCCACGGTTCACTGCAGAGCCACACAGTAGGTCACGACGCACTGTCCGCAATGCTGGACATCGACCCGGCCAACCTGGTGTTCATCAACGAGAACACAGGCGGTGGTTTCGGTTCCAAGATTTTCCCGTACCCAACAATGGCAGTCACCGGGCGCTTTGCCCGCAAGCTGAACCGTCCGCTGCAGCTGCGCATCACGCGTGCTGAAGAGTTCTACATCGGTTCCGCACGATCGGGCATGCAGGGCTGGATCAAGGTAGGTCTGCGTGACAACGGCCGTGTCGGCGCTGTCGACGTGGCAATTGTCGGCGATGCCGGTGCAGGCGGCGGCGCCAGCGGCAGCTCCGCAGCAGAACACATCTCCATCATGTATCAGCCCGAAGCCATGCGTTTCCGTGGCATGTCCCTGTACACCAACACTGCCCCCCGTGGCGCCCAGCGTGGCCCGGGCCAGAATGAAATGGCGGCCGTACTGTCGCCCATCATGGACAAGGCAGCGCGTCAGGCCGGCATCGACCTGGTAGCGTTCCGCACAGTCAACGCACCGGGCATGGAAGCAAAGGTTGGTCCCCGTCAGGGTGGCCTTTCCAGCTCCTACTACCCACAGGCCATCGAACAAGTAGCAACACTGTTCGGCTGGGAGCAGAAGAAAGCTCTGCCACGTCAGATCAGTGCCACGAAAGTGCGCGGCATCGGCGTAGGCGAGGGTTACCACTCTGCAGGCGCCAGCGGCTACGACGGCTTGCTGCGCATTGCGCCGGACGGCAAGATCTATCTGCACACCGGTGTGGGCAACCTCGGCACTTACTCCTACGCAGGCGTTCTGCGTGCTGCGGCTGAAGCGCTGCAGTGCAGCTGGGAAAACTGCGTGGTCGTGCATGGCAACGGTGACCTGCACCTGCCGCACAGCACCTATCAGGGCGGCAGCAACACCATCTTCACAGAAACCCGTTCCAGCCACGTGGCGGCACTGGATGCCATCCGCAAGCTGAAGGAAATTGCGGCAGCGCAGTTCGGCGGCTCTGTGGATGATTACAGCATCGGCGGCGAGCGCGTGTTCCTGACCAGCGACAGCAGCAAGGGCATGAGCTACGGCGAAGCGGCACAGAAGGCTATCGAGCTGGGCGGCGAATACAGTGGCATGAGCTATCCGGAAGACATCCACCGCACTACTCAGCGTTCCGTGCAGGCAATGCAGGGCACAGGTCTGATCGGTGTGGCCAAGGACACACTGCCCAAGTCCGGCACCACGCCAGGCTTTGCAGTGGCCATGGTCGAGATCGAGCTGGACACTGAGACTGGCAAGTTCGACATCCTGGATTACTCAGGCGTCGCCGAGTGCGGCACGGTCATTCACCCGATGGGCCTGCGTCAGGCCATGAACGGTGGTGGCGTGTGGGGCTTCGGCATGGCGGCATACGAGCGCCATGTATACGACCCGCAGAATGGTCTGCCGGCCAACGTGGGCCTGTATCAGTCCAAGCCGCCAACATACCTCGATGTGCCCTTGCACATGAAGACAGCAGGGACAGACATGCCTGATCCGCAGAGCCCGGTGGGTTCGCGTGGTATCGGTGAGCCTGCACAGGGCTGTGCGGTGGCCGCGTTGATGAGCGCAATTTCCGATGCACTTGACGGACATTTGTTCAATCGCACGCCTGTGACACCGGACATGATTGTCAACCATATCGCGCAGAACGGTTTCAACACTGGCGATCTGAAAACGAATACATTCTGAGGTTTTAGCTATGTCATCACACGACGTAATGCCCGAGATGGGCCTCTACCAGCCGGTATCGGTAGAGGATGCAGTAGGATTGGCCGGTCAGCTCGCAGAGCGTGGCTGGCTGGTCGGCGGTGGCCAGGATACCTATGGATGGCTGAAGGATCGCGCGAAGCGTCCGGAAGTCCTGATCGACCTGAAAGGGATCGAGTCCATGCGCGGTGTCACTGAAACTGCTGATGGAATTGAAATCGGTGCGCTGGTCACTCTGACTGAAATCACGCGCAACCCGCTGATCACCGAGCGTTATGCGCTTCTGGCACAGGCCGCCGGCCGTGTGGCCAGCCCGCAGATCCGCAACGCGGGAACCATTGCCGGCAACGTCGCGCAGGACGCGCGCTGCTGGTACTACCGCCGTGGTCTGAACTGCTACCGCGCAGGCGGCAACCTGTGCTACGCCGACACCCCGGAAGGCATGAACCGCGAACACGCGCTGTTCAACACCAGCCGTTGTGTGGCCGTGACTCCAAGCGACACGGGCCCGGCCCTGGTCGCACTGGAAGCGCAGATGGTCATCCGCAATGCTTCCGGTGAGCGCGTGGTGGATGCCGAAGACTTCTTCGTCGGTCCGAACCTCGACATCACGAACATGACTGTACTGCGCGATGGCGACATCCTGACCGCAGTGCGCATTCCGGCCAAGTGGGCCAATGCCGAGTTCTACTTCGAGAAAGTGGCAGACCGCAATGTCTGGGACTTCGCGCTGGTCAGCATTGCTGCCGCCATGCGTGTGAACAACGGAGTGATTGAAGATTCACGTCTGGTGGCAGGTGCCGTGCAGTGCACACCACGCAGACTGACCAGCATCGAGTCCGCCATCCGTGGCAAGGCGCGCAATCAGGAAACTGCTGATCAAGTCGCCAGCCTGGCCACGCAAGGTGCTCAACCGCTGAACTTCAACCACTTCAAGATGCCCTTGATGGAAAATCTTGTGAACAGGGCTGTTCGCGGACACGTGTGATCCAAACCGGGCCTGCGCCCGCGTCCTGGCTGCGTTGCCTTGAGCAATGCGGCCAGCAGGCGCGAGTCGCGGGCCTTCGCTTGGAAAATAACAATAGATAAAAACATTGAGGAATTGGACTGTGGATATTATTCGTTACCGGCAGGACGTTTGGGGAGAGGAAGTGATTCTGGGCGTGTCCTGGGATCTGTTGTGGGTAGTTGCTGTTGCTGCCTTCTTGCTGCTGGCTGCACACGCCATTTTCATGGCCGCGCTGGCAAAGAAGAAAGCCCGCCCGTCTTCTGAAGGCAAGCGTGTCAACCGTCACGACGCTATCGACCGTGCTTTCCACTGGATCATGGCTGGCAGCGTGCTAGATCTGATATTCACTGACATTTCGCCGATCGGCGGTCTGCGAATCTCATGGCTAGACATTCACTGGATTGCCGGTCTGGTGCTGACTTTCGTGACCGTGTTCCACATCATTCGCGCCATGTTCTGGCAGGACTTCAAGTCCATGCTGCTCGGGCCAGCCGATTTCAAGGAGCCCTTTGACGAAAGCATCAAGCCTGGCAAGTACTCCTTCGAACAGAAGGGCATGCACTGGGCCATGACTGTGCTGGTCATCGCCGTGATCGCCACCGGCATCACCCTGTTCCTGCAGATCAACACTCCCTGGTGGGATCGTCCAAGTGTGTCCGATGAAGGCTCACTGGGCATATTCTTCCTGCTGCACGGCACTGCCACACTGGGTCTGATCGCGTTCACTGCCATCCACATCTACTTCGCCGTTCGTCCCGAGAAGCGTTTCTATACTCGCTCCATGGTGACTGGCTGGATCTCCGAAGCAGAAATGAAAGAAAACCACGACACCAACAAGTGGAAGCCGGAGTAAGCATCAGCGTGAACAATCTGGAAGACGATATCGAGACGATTGAATCGGGTTACGAGTTCCTGCTGGCCTATGCCGCGCAGGGACGTCCGCCCCAGGATGAGTCGGGCCCTGGCCCGCATCCACGCCCCACGCTCGAAGGCATGTTGCAGGCCATGAAGAATGTCAGCAAGACATTGGCAGGGGCCAGCAATGAGTTTGAACAGGTCATTCTGGACGATCTGAAGAAGGCCAGCGCTGCCGTGAGCTTCGTGCTCGCGCAGCCGAAGCTGGGCTCGGAAGTGGTCGACAACCTGAATGCGTCCATCCACCTGCGTGCGGTGCTGACAGACTTTTTCCTGTACAGCGAAGCGTTCAGGCCGGTTGGCAGCGATACACCAGCTGCGCCAGCAGCGCAGTGGGACAGAGTCGGCAACTAGTTCGCCGCAAGCCCGCCGTTCTGATCAAGGAAACCGCAGTCTGCCCCGTGCAGAGTGCGGTTTCTGCATTTATGGCCCCCCCATTTGGGGTGCTGGCCGGCCCTCGGAGCGGTGTGCTACTTTGCGAATCTCCCATAAACCCCCTGGAAGCCGCGTCATGCCC
>CAYWMC010000234.1:0-1833 GCA_964459345.1 uncultured Klebsiella sp.
CCATCCCCACCCCATTCGCGTAGGCTCTCGCCGCAGAATTCACACGCACATTCCTGCAAGGAGAACCCCATGAACCGCCTCACCCAACTCACGCTGTTGCTGTGCGCCCTGCTGTCTGCCTCCTGGGCTGTTGCCCAGACCCCCGCCCAGACCCAGGACTTCGGCCGCGGCCCCGTGCTGGTCAGCGCGCCTGCCAATGCAGCGCAGGCCTCGGCCATGCCGCTGATCGTGCTGCTGCACGGCTACACCTCCAGCGGGCAGAGCATCACCAATTACTGGGGCATCGGCCGCCTGGTGGAAGACTACGGATTCGTGTTGGCGGCGCCCGACGGTCTGCGCGAGGCTGGCGGCAATCAGAACTCGTTCTGGAACGCCAGCGATGCCTGCTGCAATTTCGAGAACAACCCGGTGGACGACAGCGCCTATGTGCGCGGCATCATCGACACCTTGATGGGGCAGTACGCCATCGACCCGGATCGCGTCTATGTGATCGGCCATTCCAACGGCGGCTTCATGTCGCTGCGCATGGCCTATGAGCACTCCGACGTGCTGGCTGCCGTGATCAGCATGGCAGGCGCGAACCATCTGGAGCGCCGCGACCCGCCGCCCAACTCTGTGCATGTGCTGCAGATACACGGCACCGATGACGAGACCATCGATTTCCAGGGCGGCGAGATTCAGGAGATCCGCTACCCGAGCGCGCGGGGCACCGTGGAGCGCTGGGCCGACTACAACGGCTGCCGTCGCCCGGGCGTGGCCCGCGAGATGCGCGACATGGACGCCAGCCTGCCGGGCTTTGAAACCGGCGTGCTGAAGTTTGTGGCCGGCTGCAAGCGCGGCGGTTCGGCCGAGCTGTGGACGATCTCGGGCGGCACCCACACGCCGCCGGTGTCCGACACGTACGGCGCGCAACTGGTGGAGTGGCTGCTGGCGCATCCGAAGCAGCGTTGAGCCGCCCCATGCGCCTGATTCTCGCCCCCATGGAAGGCCTTGCCGACGTGCATATGCGTCGGCTGATCACGGCTCAGGGTGGCTTCGACTGGAGCGTGTCGGAATTCGTGCGCGTGGTGGACCAGCTGTATCCCGACCGGGTGCTCTACGGCATGTGCCCCGAGCTGAAGAACGGCGGGCGCACCGACTCCGGCACGCCGGTGCGCGTGCAGCTGCTGGGCAGCGAGCCGGCGGCCATGGCGGCCAATGCGGTGCGCGCCATCGAGCTGGGCTCCTATGGCATCGACATCAATTTTGGCTGCCCCAGCCGCACCGTGAACCGGCGCAACGGCGGCGCCATCATGCTGCGTGAACCCGAGAGTCTGTACCGCGTGGTGAGTGCCGTGCGCGCGGCCGTGCCGGCCCCTGTGGTGGTGTCGGCCAAGATGCGGCTGGGTTTCGACGACACCTCTCTGATGCTGGACAACGCGGCGGCCATCGAAGCTGCCGGCGCCACCGAACTCACGGTGCATGCCCGCACGCGGCAGCAGGGCTACACGCCGCCCGCGCACTGGCATGAACTGGCGCGCATTCGCGAACACATCCGCATTCCCCTGATTGCCAATGGCGACATCTGCTCGGTGGACGACTATCACCGCTGCGTGGCCGCCGCGGGCACGATCGACGTCATGCTGGGCCGCGGCGCCGTGCGCATGCCTTCCCTGGCGCAGCAGATTCGCGACAACGCGCCCGTGGCATCGCCGTGGGCCAGCATCGAGCCGCTGCTGGGCGACTTCTGGCAGCAACTCGGCGCGGTGCTCTCCACGCGCGACCGCATCGGCCGCCTTCGCCAGTGGGTGAATTATCTGCGCCAGCGTCACCCCGAGGCGGAGGTGTTGTGGC
>CAYWMC010000234.1:1933-4409 GCA_964459345.1 uncultured Klebsiella sp.
ACAAACCCCCAGCCCCTCTTCACCCAGATCACCCAGCGCGAGCACGCGCTTTCCCGCGCCGAGCTCAAATCGCTGGGCTGGAAACCCGCGCTCGCCGCCAGCCAGAAGCGCCAGGACGCCATGGCCGGGCTGATCGCCTCGACGCTCACGCCGCCGCTGGCCTGCAAGGCCGGGTGCTCCTATTGCTGTCACTACAAAGTGGGCGCGCGAGCGGAAGAGGTGTTCCAGATTGTGGATTACGTGCGCACGAAATTCAGTGCGCCGCGCCTGCAGCGACTGCAGGAAGACGTCTCCCGCAATGCAGCCACCATGCGCAGCAAGACGAACGAAGAGCAGCTCGCGGCCAATCTGCCGTGCCCCTTGCTGGACAACGGGCAATGCAGTGTCTACGCAGTGCGCCCTGCAAGTTGCCGCAAGTTCCACGCTACCGATGTGGCAGGCTGCAAGCAGTCTTTTGACGAGCCCGGCAACCTCTCCATTTCCCACTCGATGGTGCCGGGCCTGTTGCATACGGGCGACGCGCACGTGAAGGGCCTGAGACAGGCGTTCGCCGACGCGGGCTATGATGGCAATACGTATGAGCTGAACGCCGCGCTGGCGGCAGCGCTGAGTGATGGCACTGCGAAGCGGCGCTTCGAAAAACGCAAGAAGGCCTTTGTCTGACGGCCGCACCAATCGTGTAACAACGCCAGGTAAGCGTGCACGCGTACATACCCCCGGCAAGTCGCTCTCCTACACTGATTCTCCACGTTGGCACTCTCGATTTTCGCCAGCGTTATTCGCTTCATTCAGCAGTAACAGGAGATTCTCATGAACAAAGACATTGGCATTCCCGGCAGCATCTTCAATGCACGCACCAATGGGGCAAACCCCCGACTGTTGAGCGCGGATACCCTCGTAGGCAACGATGTCTACAACCTTCAGGGTGATGACCTCGGCGGCATCAAGGACTTGATGCTGGACGTCCACACGGGTCAGGTGGCCTATGCAGTGCTTTCCTTCGGCGGCTTTTTCGGCATGGGCGAGAAGTTGTTTGCAGTACCGTGGAACGCGTTGACACTGGACGCCACGGAGAAACGCTTCACGCTGAATGCCGACAAGGAAAAGCTGAAGAATGCGCCCGGCTTCGACAAGAGCAACTGGCCTGACATGGCCGATCGCACCTGGGGCCAGCAGATTCATTCCTACTACGGCACCAAGCACTACTCCGAAACGCTGCGCTGATAGAAGGCAGTTGTAGAGAAAGCACGCCAGACTCTGCCAGTGGTGGGGTCTGGCGTGTTCATTTGGTGTCCGAGTGAAGGGAACTTACTTGTGACTCTTGTGTGGCCGGCCTCGCAGGAACGTGTCGGGAGTCATTGCGATGTCAGGAAATACCTTCAGGAGCATTCGGTCGGCCGTAATCAGTGGTGCGTTCAATGCCATGGCCAACGACACATACTCACAGTCGTACGCCGAGCACGCGGACTGATGCGCGAGTGTCAGTACGGATGTAGAACTGACGGAGAATTCCCTGTCGGCAAATTGCTGTTCTGCCAGCGACTGCATCGCCAATGCTGTAGGAACGTCGATGAGGTTCTTGCGCAGGTAAAGGGCCAGCACGTTGCGGAACTCGCTGCGCCAAAGCAGTGGTGCAGTCCAGTGCGCGTCCTGTCGCAGAACTGCAGCGACGTCGTCGGTAAATGCTGTTGGCAGATACAAGTACGCAATTGTGTTGGCGTCTGCGACGATCATTCCCGCCCCTGCCGCTTCGCCAGCGTAATTTCTTGTTCTGTCAGCTGCGGCCCTGCAACACGGCTGCGCAATATACTGGCCGTGTCGGCAAGCTGTTCTGCAGACATTCGGGTGGGTTTCAGCGTCTTTTCCAGGCAGTGAATCAGCTCGCTGTTCACGCTTCTGTGATGCAGGGTGGCGGACTGCTTCAGCATGTCGTATAGCTCGTCAGGAATATTCTTGATGGTCAGGGAAGCCATGAGTGACGCCTCGAACGTGTTGCGCGGTTGCCAGATGGTTGCATTATGGTTGCGCGCTGGAACGGGAGTCAACGGTGCCTGCTTCTCAGTGTAGACGCTGACTTTCGAACCCGCCCTTCTACCGCCTCCGAATTGATTCCCCACTTCCTCTGGTCTAGTCTGCCGTCCCACCCTCAAACCATAAAACAGGAGTTACCCATGATCACTCGCGTACTTTCCACGGCCACACTGCTTTGCGGCCTGCTGTTCTGCGGCTTCGCGCTGGCCCAGCAACCCGCCCCCACCCCCGCCCCGGCGCTGACCTATGCGCTGGCCGAACAGGCCATGACGGCCGCGCTGGCCGAAGCCCGCGCCAACAACTGGAACCTCACCATCGTGGTGGCTGACGAATACGGCCTGCCCGTGATGATCCACCGCATGGATGGCGCTTCGGCCCGCTCCTACGAGATCGCCCTGGCAAAGGCCAAGGTGGTGCATGAAACAGGCATCAGCTCCGGTGAATA
>CAYWMC010000235.1:0-4398 GCA_964459345.1 uncultured Klebsiella sp.
CATGGCCGGCATGCTGGAGCGACTGAGTGATCTGCACCGGGTGGTGGATCAGGCCACCAAGGCAGCCATCTATCTGGACCGCTATCTGACACAGAGCAAGGTGCAGCTGGTGTCGCCGCCGGGGGGTGGCGTTCGCGGGCAGGGCCCGCTCCCACAACAGGGCCCGCTCCCACAACAGGGCCCGCTCCCGCAACAGGACTCAGGTCCACAGCAGGGCCCGCAGGAACAACAGCGCCCGCTTTCATCCACTGACCAGGAAGACTCCCATGTCGCTTAGAAAATTCTTGCTCGCCGTGCTGCTGTGCGCCCCAGTTCTGGATGCTTCGGCTCAGAATGCGGACGATGGCACCGGCAATCCCTTGCTCTACGCGCTGGCCTGGAAGCAGACAGCGGCCGAGTATCAGGCGCTGTATCACCAGGGCTTCAACATCGCGCGCCTGCACGTGGAAGCGGCGCTGGCGGCGCGACAGAGCGGCGACAAGCCCCTGGCCGTCATCAGCGACGTGGATGACACCGTGCTGCACTCGCTGAGCTACTGGGGCCATCTGGTGCGCGAGAACATGGACTTCTTCGACGACGCCGACTGGGACCGCTGGGTGGCCGCGAACCTGGCCACCGCCACGCCGGGCGCCCTTGAGTTTCTGGAGTTCTGCCGCGCCAACAACGTGGAGGTGTTCTATGTCACCAATCGCGACCAGGGCGAGAACACCTACGCGCTGGCGCTGCAGCATCTGCGTACCGCCGGGCTGCCCTTCGCCGACGACGCCCACCTGACCGTGCTGCGCGAGACGTCCAACAAGGAGCCGCGCCAGGACGAACTCATGGCGCAGTACGACGTGGTGGTGATGCTGGGCGACAGCCTCAACGACTTCCGTCGCAAGTACTATGTGCGCGGCGACATCGACGGCCGGATTGCGGCGATGGCGCAGGACAGTGCGAAGTTCGGCGTGGAGTATGTGATTTTTCCGAACCCCACCGACGGCCACTGGCTGGCCGGCATCTATGGCGACTCCGAACCGCCAGCCAACCAGGCCAACCGTCTGATTCTCAAGGACGCCGCCAGCCGCCAGACCTGGGATGATCCGCTGGCCCAGGCACGGCGTGCCTACTATGACGGCGACTTTGCCGCCGCGCTGGCCATCTGGCGGCCACTGGCAGAGCAGGGGGTGGCCAAGGCCCAGAACAACCTCGGCATTCTGTACCGCAATGGCGAAGGCCTGATCCAGGACTTCAACGAAGCCAGGCGCTGGCTGCAGAGCGCCGCGGCCCAGGGCCATGCCCGCGCGCTGTTCAGTCTGGGCATGATGTACGACTTCGGGCAGGGCGTGGCGCAGAACACGCCTCAGGCCCTGATCTGGTACCAGCAGGCGGCGGCTCAAGGCGATGCCGATGCACAGTTCAATATCGGCACGCTGTACAGCGAAGGCCGGGGCATCGCGCAGGATGCCGCCGAGGCCGCACGCTGGTATCAGCAGGCGGCGGAGCAGGGGCACGCCAACGCGCAGGCGGTGCTGGGCCGGCTGTATCTGGCGGGCGAGGGTGTGACGCAGGACCGCGAGGAAGCAAGGCGCTGGCTGGCACTGGCGGCGGCGCAGGGCCACACCGATGCGCAGGCGCAGCTGGCACAACTGTAGGAGCGGGCCCCGCCTGTGGGAGCGGGCCCTGCCCGCGAATTTGTTTTGGCACAGGCTGATCGCGAGCAGGGCTCGCTCCTACAGGTCGGGTTCGCGGGCAGGGCCCGCTCCCACTCCCACAGGTAACAAACTCCTACACTTCCCAAGTGCCCCCCTGGCGATGCTAGACTGGCCTCTATCTGAACTTCAGTTGAACGAGTCTGTCCGTCACCTCCATGAGCAGCAATTCCACTACAAGCCTTCCCGAAGATCGTGTGGCGGAATTTCTGCTGCAGGGCGCCGGCATCGGCACGTGGGTCTGGAACGTGCAGACCGGCGAGACCCGCTTCAACGAGACCTGGGCGCAGATCGTGGGCTACACCCTCGCCGAATTGCAGCCCACGACAGTCGATACATGGACACGCCTGACCAACGAAGAAGACTTGCGGCTGGCCTTCGAGGCCGTGCAGAAGCATTTTTCCGGGGAGCAGGCGCAGTACCAGGCCGAGTTCCGCATGCGCCACAAGGCCGGCCACTGGGTACGGGTGCTGGACCGTGGTCAGGTGCTGATTCGCGATGAGCAGGGCCAGCCTTTGTGGATGTTTGGTTCGCATCTGGACATCACCGACCGCTGGCTGCTCGAACAGCAGCACACCGAGCTGCTGGACCGCCTCAACCGCTTGTTCGTTCACCTGCCTGGCTATCTCTACCAGTTCCGCCTGCGCGCGGACGGCAGCAGCCATTTTCCCTTTTCCACCAGCGCCATCGAACGCGTGTATGGCTGCACCCCCGCTGCAGTGGAGAACGATGCCTCCGCCGTGTTCAATGTGCTGCATCCCGACGATTTTGACCGGGTGTCGGAAAGCATTGCGGCATCCGCCAATCAGCTGACCGTCTGGCGCGACCGCTACCGGGTCAATCACCCCACGCGGGGCACCATCTGGGTGGAGGGCAGTTCGACACCGGAGCGCGAGCCCGACGGCAGCGTGATGTGGCACGGCTATCTGCAGGATGTGAACGACGAGCAACACCAGCGCGAGCGCTTGCAGCTGGCCAGCAAGGTGTTCGCGTCCAGCCAGGAAGGCATCATCATCACCGATGCCGACAATCTGATTGTGGACGTCAACGAAGCCTTCGAGCGCATCACGGGCTACTCGCGGGAAGAGATGCTCGGGCGCTCGCCCGCCGTGCTCAGCTCGGGCCGCCAGCCCTGCGAGTTCTACGAGCAGATGTGGCTGGAACTGGGCACCACTGGCCGCTGGCAGGGCGAGATCTGGAACCGCCGGCGCAGCGGCGAAGTGTATGCGGAACTGCTGTCCATCGACGCCGTGCGCGGCGAGGACGGCAAGGTCAGCAATTACATCGCCATCTTCACCGACATCAGCCAGCTCAAGGCCCATCAGAATGAACTGGACCGCATCGCCCACTATGACGTGCTGACCGGGCTGCCCAACCGGCGCCTGCTGGATGACCGGCTGGCCATGGCCATCGCCCACGCCCAGCGCCGCGAAGAACTGCTGGCGGTGTGCTTTCTGGATCTGGACAACTTCAAGGGTGTCAACGACACCTGGGGCCACGAGGTGGGTGACAAGGTGCTGGTGCAGACGGCCCAGGGCATCCGTTCCGTGCTGCGCGCCCACGACACCGTGGCCCGCATCGGCGGCGACGAGTTCGTGTTGCTGCTCACTGAGTTGAAGTCCCGTTCCCGCATCATCGAAGTGATGCAGCGGGTGCTGGAAATGGCCCGAAGGCCGATGGAGATTGATGGCAAGACCATCGCGCTGTCCGCCAGCGCCGGGGTGGCCATTTTCCCCGAGATCGACCTGAGCGCCGACGAGCTGCTGCGCTTTGCCGACCAGGCCATGTACCGCGCCAAGCAGCAGGGTCGCAATCGCTTCATCCTGTTCGATGCCAATGAAGACATTGCAAGTCGCGAACGGCAGAGCAAGCTGCAGGCGCTGCAGCAGGCGCTGGGCAGCAACGAGTTCGAGATGTATTACCAGCCCAAGGTGGACCTGCGCACGGGCGCCATCTGGTCGGTCGAGGCGCTGATCCGCTGGCCGCAGGAAGACGGCACGCTGCGGCTGCCGGGGGAGTTCATCGATTCGCTCTCGGGCTCGCCACTGGAGCTGGACATTGGCCGCTGGGTCATCAACGAAGTGGTGCGTCAGCAGCGCGCCTGGGCCAGCGCAGGGCTGAGCTTGCCAGTGAGCATCAACATCTCCGTGGATCACCTGCTGAGTGAACGCTTCGTTCTGGAACTCGAAGAGATTCTGCTGCAGCACGGGGTGCCCGATCGCAGTCAGGTGGTGCTGGAGATTCTCGAGACATCGCGCATCTCCGACTTCGTGCGCACGCGGCTGCGGGTGCTGGAGTGCAAGGCACTGGGCGTGCGGTTCTCGCTGGATGACTTCGGCACGGGCTACTCCTCGCTGACGTACATGCGGCAACTGCCGGTGGATGCGCTGAAGATCGACAAGAGTTTCGTGATCGCGATGCTGGAGAATGCCGAGGACCGCAATATTGTCGAAGGCATCATCGCGCTTGGGCATGCCTT
This sequence comes from uncultured Klebsiella sp., assembly GCA_964459345.1. GTDB lineage: Bacteria > Pseudomonadota > Gammaproteobacteria > Pseudomonadales > Pseudohongiellaceae > UBA5078. The sequence goes on from CAYWMC010000235.1 coordinate 4,171, forward strand.
CGGGCGCCAGGTCATTGCCGAAGGGGCGGAAACCGAGGCGCACCTGCGCGCGCTCAAGGCGCTGGACTGCGATTGTGCCCAGGGCTACGGCGTGGCGCGCCCGATGCCGGCCGCGGCAGTCGCGCCGTGGTGCAGCAAGCGCTGAGAGCCCGCGTGTGGGAGCTTGCTTGCAAGCGAACCCGCAAAGCTCCCGCAGGAGCGAGCCTTGCTCGCGAATCGGTAGGAGCG
>CAYWMC010000236.1:0-4395 GCA_964459345.1 uncultured Klebsiella sp.
TCAGAGGGAGAAAATGGTGGCCTGCATTTCAGCCACCATGTGTGTGACTTCGACTTGCATGAGCCACATTAGCCGGCCAATGCGACTGCCATGACTTCAGCTACATCGGCAGGCTGACTTTGACGAATGGTTCCCGTCATGATGTTCGGCTCCTTGCTGCGCACCACTGTCTGGGCAGCGGCAAACACCTCTTCAGTATGTCTCCAGTAGAAGTAGCGCCCCCGATTGTTGAGGCGATGCAGAATGGCATTTGGCAGCGCATCTGCCAGGCCTCGCAGTGCATTGTGTCGCGTGGAGATCTCCGAACTTCCCTGCCATAAATGGACTGGCATCACCAGCTTCTGGAACTCGAGTTGTAGCGGCGAAATGGCGAGCACGGCATCTCTGGCGACGCCACTCGCACCGGATCTCACTGCTTCCTGCGCCACGTCGATCAAATGATCTCTGATTTTCGGATTCTCCAGCAACCGCCTGTCTGCAAAACTCAGCGAATCGCAAAGGCGCTGAATATACCCCTCCGGGCTAGTCCTGCGCAGCAACAGTCGCAGGCTTATGCCGCCCTGCAACACAACACCGAAAAGCTGTCGAATCAGCCTGCAGGGCAGGTTTGCATGTGGGCTGTCTGCCGGCAGCTGACTGGAAAGGCCGAGCACCATAGCGACTCGTTCTGGCGCCAGTGCTGCAGTCACCAGGGCAATGCCACTGCCTGCACCTGTGGCCAGCAAGCCGAAACGTTCGCAGCGCAGGTGATCTGCGAGCTGCACAATGTCATCAGCGCAGGTTGCTCTGGTAAAGCCAGAAAGCGGATCTGACTCCCCGACCCCAGGTCGATCCAATGCAACGAGACGAAACCCTCGTCGACGCGCCTCGGCATCAAGAAAGGCGGCTTCCAGACGGGAGCTTCCCGAGTCATGCACGTAGAACAGCGGATATCCCCTGGCGGAACCGTACTCCGCATAAGCCAGAAGTCGGCCATCTCTCAGCAAGATGCGCTGCGCAGGGCCGCGGGCGGAATCTGCGCTTCTCACATGGTTACGGGTTTGTGTGAACGAATGCGGCGTCATGCTGACCTTTCGAGACACTGGGGGTTTGACATCAGAGCGTGCATGGATCGCGGTTCTCTGATAATTGAGGCTCATAATAGGTGGGAATAATTCCCACGTCAACCAGCCTGATATCGCTCCAGTCGCTATAAACATGTGGGAACAATTCCCACCCTTGCGATATACTGGCCCGCATGAACCTCTCAGAAGACAGCATCGACGCACTGGGCCAGCCTCCTGCCGCTCTCGTGTCTGCACTGCGGAAGATACTGCGTCCGCTGGTGCGGTTGCTGCTTTCCTATCAAATTACCTATCCCTACCTGATCAACCTGCTCAAAAGCGTCTATGTAGAAGTAGCCGATCAGGAATTTCAGGTTGAGAGCAAACGTCAGACTGACAGCCGCATCAACCTGCTGACCGGCGTCCATCGCAAGGACGTCAAACGTCTGCGAGGCGAAGCGGCAGACGAGCGCAATACGCCGAGGAACGTGTCGGTGGGAGCGCAGGTCATCGCGGTCTGGCTCGGGTCACCGGAATTTCTCGACGACACGGGTGCACCGCTTCCACTGCCCCTGCGTTCAACGTCCAGACCAGCACAAGGCAAGACTTTCGATGACCTGGTCGAGATCGTCTGCAGACAGGACATTCGCCCTCGGGTAATCCTTGATGAATGGTTGAATCTGGGCATTGCCACGCAGGACGACACCAGCCGCGTAGTGCTCAATACCGGCGCATTCACGCCCGCCAAAGGTTTTGATGAAAAGGCTTTCTTCTTCGGCAAGAATATCCATGACCACTTGAGCGCCGGAGCGCACAACCTGCTCGGTCGCTCGCCTTCCTATTTCGACAGAAGCGTCTATTATGACAAGCTCAGCCTGGAGTCGATCCAGGTGTTGACCGAGCTTGCCAAGGAAACTGGAATGAATGCTCTCACCACCATGAACCGCACTGCTCTGCAATTGCAGAAACGCGACATGGCTGGTGCAGACAGGAACCATCGAATGAACTTCGGGGTTTTCAATTTCAGCGCCGATCTGCCGGCGGAACAAAGCACGGACGAGGATAGAAAAAATGCCTAGAGCCATTCTTGCCATGCGCCGCTATCCGGCAACCGTGCTCCTCGCAATTTTCCTGTTCGTGGCGACACTTGTGATGACAGCTGCCAGCCTTGGCACCGTCGGCAGTGGCGGCGGCGATGATGGCGACGGCGGCAGTGGCATTGGTGGCACTGGCAAATCAGGGGAATTCGGCGGCAGTGGCTTCGGAGGCACCGGCGGTCCTTCGCCGTTCTTTACCTCGGTGGACGATGACACTGATCAGAACAACATCACTCCAGATAAGCCTGAGAATTCAGCAATTCCAGATGTGAAGACTGAACTGGCGCAATCGCTGGAGCAGAATGTGCTGGCACAGGACGCTGTGGGCGAGCTTGCCGTCGTCGAAGAAAATACGCAGGAAATCCTTCAGGAAGAGCCAGAGTCTGCCGCTCCAATCCAGCTGGCTGAAGCGCCAGCGCTGGAGCAAGTGCCGCAGCCACGCCAGGAACAACCTGCAGAGATTGCAATCATTCCCGCACCGGCAACCGAGACCGTGACGCCTCCTGCTGTGGAGCTTGCCGCCGCGACTCCTGACACTGCGGAACAGCCTGCACCTTCGGTCATAAGCGTTGCGGTGGAACCCACTGCAATCCCGGCGGAGACGATGACTGTCGCCCATGAATCAGAAGAAGAAGCGTCTCAGGAAGCCATCGACCGCAACAGCATGCCTGAGCGCATTCAGCGCCCGGACCTGCCACCGTTTCAGAGAATCCGACCGGTTGAGCGCCCTTCTCTGCTCCCCAGCCGTGTCCAGCCCATGCGCATCTGATTGCAGGTCGTGATTCGGCCTACCAGCGGTAGCCGAGTTGCGCCCCAAAGGCGATGTCGGGACTGTCCTGCGTAAAGCCCTTCGCCGTGTAGAACATCAGTGACCATGTCTGGCTTGGCGCCCATGACAGATAGGGCAGCAATTCGTGGGTTTCACCCGAACTTGTTGATGCCGCTTCACGAAAATCATAGATGACTCCGTAACTCCAGCGCTCATTCAAAGGCCTGGACAAGCCGAGCGATACAAAGGCTGAATCTGTCATTTGATCAAACAGAGTGGACTGTCCGCGAAACTTGTAGCCCAGCGTGGTGAACAAGGTCGTGGACCCAAGCAGTTTGTACACATCCAGCTGAATTCCGTAATCCGCCTCGCCCGTCCCATGACCTTTGTACTCGTCTGCAGTCGGGAGCTTGACCTCGAATCCGATATCCACAAATGCTGCATTCTCGGCATAACTTGGCCATTGGTAAGTGGCAGACAGAACCGTGTCGCCAATACCTCGGGTAGTCGTAGTCTGCAGATCTTCTTCCAGCTCCACGAACTCGTTGCGCCCCACGCCGCCGACATTCACCAGCACATTGCCGTATCCGGAAATCTGCAAATGTGCAGCGGAGACCTGCAGGTTCCAGTTGCCAACGCTGCGCTCATAGGACACAGGGATGAAGTAAATGGACGTGTCATCACTCAGTCCATAATCACCAGTACTGTAGTAAGCACCCGTGGCGACATTGTTGAGCAAGGCAGGCGCTTCCTGTGCGAAGCCAAAAGGGCTGCAGATTGCGCTTGCGGCAACCGGTATGGCGATGACAAACCTGAACATTGAGTGCCCTCCTGATGGCAAGGCAAAGTACCTACGGCCTGTCGGGATGTCAAAGTTTTCACGTGACCGGCCGACACTACAGGCAGGACAAGGAGTGATTTGCTCCAGGAGGATTCGAAGCGCATCACAAATTTCCCACGGAATTAATGACCTGCGTTTGAAAATTGGGAATTTCGAGGTAAAGTTGCGGCTGTAAGGTTAACTCTTGTCCAACGCGAGCGTTTTCCCTGCGTCGTGATTGCCCCAAGAACAGCAGTGTCGCATCAGTCACTGCCACAGATTGTCAGCTATGGGCCACCTTATGAGACTGAAACGCGCAATCTGTCTGGTCCTTTTGACCAGCGGCGCCAGCATCACCGGAGCATTGGCGCAAACTCCTCCACCAACAGAGCAGCTCAATCAACTAGTCTCCGCCGGCCAGTTCGACGAAGCTTTTGAAATGGGCAACAGCCAACTGGCAATGTGGGAAGGCGATTCCGAGTTTGACATCCTCTTTGGCATTGCCGCGCTGGAAACAGGGAACATCAATGAATCCATTTTCGCGCTGGAGCGTGTCGTAGTCACCGGCGAAACCAGCATACTGCGCCAGCGGGCCCGGCTGGAACTGGCGCGGGCGCATCTTCTGACCAACAATCTTCCGGCATCGGAAGCGCTCTTCAACGAAGT
>CAYWMC010000237.1:0-4389 GCA_964459345.1 uncultured Klebsiella sp.
GTCGCTGTCGAGATAGTCGGCGGCGTCAAAAGGTTTGACTGCTGTCATGAAAATTGCCCTCGTTCTTCCTGCTCAATGAAATGGCACGCACGATGTCTTTTTGCTGGCTGCTTTTATTGCCTGCGCACAGAAGAAGCAAGACAGTCCTGCCCGTTCGCTTGAAATACACGCGATACCCCGGGCCGTAGTGAATGCGCATTTCACTCACACCGTTGCCTACTGGCTTGACGTCGCCCAGATTGCCGTATTCCGCCGAGCGTATGCGCGCAATGATCATAGCCCTTGCCCTCAGATCCATGAGAGCAGCCAGCCATTCGTCAAACTCCTCAGTCCTTTGAGTGTTGAACATGTGATTCACTGTATCCGTATAGATACTAACGAGCAACAAAATCCTTGCTTGCTTCGAGCATAGGACAGATTGGAGAGCTGTCGAATTGCCCACTCATGCTTGAGCGGGCGTGGTGGGAGCGTACCCGAGGGTATAAAGGCCTGCCCGCGAACAGTTCGCTTGCAAGCAAGCTCCTACAGCCCCCCACTTCCTGTCACACACACCACTTACCCTGTGCAGTCGAATCCTCCCTTTCCTCTGCACAGGAGCTCCGCATGTCTTTCACTCGCTATTCCCTCGCGCCACGCCTCGCCCTCGGCGCGCTGCTTGGCCTGGCGTCGGGCGCACTGCACGCCGCCGACAATGTGCTGCTGGTCACCCTCGACGGGCTGCGCTGGCAGGAGCTGTATCGCGGCCTCGATCACGCCCTGGCCACCCACCCGGACTATGCCCCGCGCAGTGAACAGCTGCTGGCGCAGTTCTGGGACGAAGACCCCGCCGTGCGCGCCGCGAAGCTGATGCCCTTTCTGCACGAGGTCGTGTTCGCCCAGGGCACTCATGCGGGCAATCGCGACGCCGGGTCCTGTGCGCGCATCACCAATCCCTGGCATTTCTCGTTCCCGGGATACAGCGAGATTCTGAGCGGCGTGGTCAACCGCAGCATCGACACCAATGGCAAGAACCCGAACCCTGAGAAGACCATTCTGGAACTGTTGAACACAGAACCCGCCTTCGCCGGACGCGTGGCTGCCTTCGGCTCGTGGGATGTGTTTCCGTGGATCTTCAATGTCGAGCGCAGCGGCTTGCCGGTGAATGCGCTGGGCACGCACGTCACGCCCACCACGCCGCTGGAAGAAACCCTGGTGCAGCTGAGCCAGGACATTCCCCCGCCCTGGGAAACTGTGCGTCACGACGCCTTCACCCATCACTACGCGCTGGAAGAACTGCGGGAGAACAGCCCGCGCGTGACCTTCATCAGCTATGGCGAGACGGACGACTTCGCCCACGACGGCCGCTACGACGAATACATCTTCGCCGCACAGCGCACCGACCGCTTCATTCGCGAGCTGTGGGAGTTTGTGCAAAGCACCGAGGGCTATCGCGACAACACCGTGCTGTTCATCACCGTGGACCACGGCCGGGGCGAAGAGCCCATCGAGACGTGGCAGTACCACGCCAGCAAGGAATCGCTGACGGGCTACATGCAGTCGCTGGCGCAGTATGAAGAGGGCATCGTCGGCTCGGAGCACACCTGGATGGCCGCGATAGGGCCGGGTGTCCCCGCCACAGGGCTGATCGCCGCCAGTGATGAAAACTGTGTGCCGGCGAACCGCATCGCGGCCACGCTGCTGCAGCTGCTCGATGTGGACTACCGCCGCCTGAACCCCGCCATGGGGGCGCCGCTGCAGGAGTTTCTGCGATGAAGAAGTCTGGAACTGGCCCTGCCTGTGAGAAGAGACTCCTTCTGTGGGAGCGGGCCCGCCCGCGAACTGGACTGCTGAGGGATCGAGCCCTGTGGGAGCGAGCCTTGTGGGAGCGAGCCCTGCTCGCGAAAGGCCTCCTGCTCTCAATCACCCTCCTCTCCCTGGCCCTCCCCCCTGCCGCCTCCGCCCAGGACATCAGCCGCATCGCCTTCGGTTCCTGCGGCGACCAGGCCAAGCCCCAACCCATCTGGACGCCGATCCTTGCTGACGCACCCGACCTGTTCCTGCTGCTGGGCGACAACGTCTATGCCGACACGGACGACCCGGTGGAACTGCAGGCCGCCTACAACGCCCTGGGCAACATCCCGGGCTTCCAGCGTCTGCGCGAAAGCACCCCCGTCATGGCCACCTGGGATGATCACGACTACGGCCAGAACGACATCGGTCGCGACTATGTCAGCAAGGAGGCTTCGCGGCAGATCATGCTGGACTTCTTTGGTGAACCGCTCGATTCAGAACGGCGCACTCGGCCCGATGGCATCTACACCTCGCACACCTTTGGCCAGGAAGGCCGGCGCGTGCAGGTGATTCTGCTGGACCTGCGCTGGAACCGCGGCGAGCTGATGGCCCTGAGCGACCCACAACAGCTGGCCTGGCGCGAAGCTCAGCAGATGGGGCCTTACGAGGCCAATCTGCGTGCCGATGCGCAGCTGTTGGGCGAGGCACAGTGGACGTGGCTGGAGGAGCAGCTGCTGGAGGACGTGGACATTCGCATCATCGGCTCCAGCATCCAGCTGCTGGCCGACTTCACCGGCTGGGAGACCTGGGCCAATTTTCCGCAGGAGCGGCAGCGCTTCTTCGGCCTGCTGGAGGCGTATCAACGCGAGCCCGTGGTGATCATCTCCGGCGACGTGCACTGGGCCGATTACAGCGAGATCCGCGCCTCGGGCATGGCGTGGCCGCTGATCGAACTGACCTCTTCTGGCATTACCGAGGAGTGGAAAGCGGTGAGCCCCAACCGCCACCGTGTGGGCGAGGCGTTTCCGGTGGCGAACTACGGGGTGATCGACATCGACTGGCGCACGGAAGTGCCCGGCGTGAGTCTGCAGATCAAGGATGAAACCGGGAGGGTGCTCTTGGAGAAAAGAGAAAGCTTCCAGCCCTGAGGGGGCTGGAAGCTTTGATGTGGGAGCGAGCCCTGCCTGTGGGAGCGAGCCCTGCTTGTGGGAGCGAGCCTTGCTCGCGAACCTGACTGAACCAGTTCGCGAGCAGGGCTCGCTCCTACAGCCGAACTGTTCGCGGGCAAGCCCGCTCCCACACGCAAGCCCGCTCCCACAGGCAGATCAGAACGCTGCCTTGATCGACAGGAACAGCTGACGCGGTGCGCCCGGCAGCAGTGTCATGGCCGTGCCGGCCAGGTCAGAGTTGCCGAAGCCGCCGCTGCCTACTGTGGAGATGTAGTCTTCATCCAGCAGGTTGGCGATATCGAGCTGCGCTGTCAGGTCCTTGAGCATGCCCATCTCGCCGAAGTGGTAACCGGCACTCAGGTTCACGACGCTGAAGGCATCCACGTCGCCCTGGTTCAGGAACGTGTATTCACGCTGACCGGTGTACTTCAGGTGCAGCTTGGCGAACGCCTTGTCCACTTCGTAGCCCAGCTCGGAATTGAACATCCACTCGGGAGAATCCACCACCGTCTTGCCAGAGGTGTTCACACGTGTGGTGCCGCTCATGTAGTCGTCGTCGATGGTGGACAGGTTGTAGCTGGCAGAGTTGTACCAGTTGATCTGGTCGTTCAGCTGCCAGTCGATGCCTGTCTCGATGCCCTTGGACGTCACGCTGCCCACGTTGGCCAGTGCGTTGAAGGCGCCGATGATGGCAGAGCCCTGCTGAATGGCCAGCAGACGGTCATCGAAGGTCACGTGGTACGCCGTGACCACGCCTTCCAGACCATTGCCGCGGAAGCGGTAGCCCATCTCGAAGCTGGTGGCTGTTTCCGGCTCGATGGTGTCCTTGATGGCATTGAAGCCAGCCTGGGTCGCAGAGAACGGTGAGGTGCCAGTGGCAGACCCGATCAGCGCGCGCACGTTCTTTGAAGCCGCGCCGAACAGTTCGCTGTCATCGCTCAGGTCGTACACGAAACCCACTTGCGGCAGGAAGCCTTCGTCCGTGTCGATCTTGCCGGTCTTGTTGTCGCCAACCAGCGTCTTTGCCGACACGTCCACGTTCACGCTCTTGAAGCCGAACTCCAGACGCAGGGCGTCCGTGGCCTGCCACAGGTCCTTGACGTGCAGCTGTGTGGTTTCAGTGTTGAACGCGTATTCCCACTGGGTCAGCAGCGGATTGCTCTGGAACTTCAGGAAGTCACGGGTCGGGAACGCCGCGCTGGGTTCGCCGTAAAAGCGACGGGCCTGTTCGAAGTCATTGTCTTCGGTCCAAAGGCCGGCGCTCAGCGTGTGGGCGCCTGTCTCGTAGGTCAGTTCAGTCACGAAACCGGAACGGTCGATCACGTATTCCGTGGTGCGGATCGACAGCGGTGCGCCGCCGGGAGTCGCCAGATACGGCGTGCCCCACAGGCCCTGGCCTTCGTTGTCGTGGAAGTAGGCGGTGCCCGTGAAGCTCAGACCATCCTGAATC